>DATCFN010000125.1:0-5269 GCA_036509475.1 Rhizomicrobium sp.
AAGCGGCGTTTACGCACTGGGCTTCAAGGCAACAGGCACAATCAAATGTACAGATTTCGGCATCACCGGCATGCGCTGGGAGCCGATGGTTGGAAACGACGTCACGCTCGTCATTGAGGCGATGTTCGATCAGGAGAAAAATTGACAATGGCAGCTGCTAGCACCCGCACACGCTATGGAACTGTTGCGATGACCTTGCACTGGTTGATCGCGCTGCTTGTTATCACGAACATCTGCATCGGCCTTTATTTTTCCAGTCTGACGCGCGACGACCCGAACCTGTTCTCGTTGGTGCAGACACACAAATCCATCGGATTGACCGTCCTGGTGTTGAGCATCATCCGGCTGGCGTGGCGGTTGTTAAATCCGGTCCCGCCTCTGCCTGCCAGTATGAGCCCGTTTCTTCGCTTCATCGCCCACGCGACGCATTATCTTCTTTATTTTTTGATTATCGCAATTCCACTTTCCGGATGGGCTTTGGTTTCATCCTCGCCGCTGGGTTTGCCGACAATGTATTTCGGCTGGTTCGAGTGGCCGCATATTTCGTTCCTTGCGGATATGACGCGCGCGCAGAAAATGCCGTTGCGCCATGACTTCGCCGCGATCCACGTCTATCTCGCATGGTCAGCTATTGTGCTGGTGCCCCTTCATGTTGCCGGGGCGCTGTATCATCAGTTTTTCCGCCGCGATGACGTGCTCAAGCGCATGTTGCCGGGAACTAATGTGGAGCCAGCATGAAAACGATTTTTGGGATTGCCGCCGGACTGGCGATCATGGCCGCTACGCCAGCGATGGCGGCGCATTGGAACGTGGATTACGCGAAGAGCAAACTCGGTTTTTCGGTTCAATGGAGCAACGAGCCATTCACCGCGCATTTCGCGAGTTGGAAGGCGAACATCGATTTCGATCCTGCCAATCTGGCAACCTCGCATGCCGACGTCACCATAGACATCGGCAGCGAAGCCTCTGACGAAGCCGATTTCGACACCGGACTGAAGGGCGCGCAAGGGTTCGCGACGGGGCAATTCCCGGACGCGCATTTCGTGGCTCAGAGTTTCAGCCACAAGTCCGGGAATGATTACGTCGCGCAGGGCACGTTGACTCTGAAAGGCGTCACGAAAGACGTGACATTGCCCTTCACACTTACCGTCAACGGTAAACAGGCTCACATGGTTGGAACTGCCCATGTCATGCGAAGCGATTTCGCGATCGGCCAGGGCCAGTGGGCGGCGCCGACGCCGGTTTCGCATGATGTTCTGGTCAATATGGATATCATTGCCACATCGAACTGATCGCGGCTGAAATCGGCGCGGACACGCGCTATGGTCGCGTGATGCGTTCGACTCCCGCCAATCTGAGCCCTGCCGACGATGCCGCTATTGCGCGCGCGGGCGAAATCGTTCGCGCCGGCGGCCTTGTCGCCTTCGCCACCGAAACTGTTTACGGGCTGGGCGCGGACGCCACCAACGATCACGCCGTCGCCGCGATTTTTGCCGCCAAGGGCCGGCCGCAATTCAATCCACTCATCGTGCATGTGCCTGATTTACGTTCGGCCGAGGCCATCACCGTTTTTTCGCCTAATGCCCGCGCGCTGGCGCAGGCGTTCTGGCCCGGCCCACTAACGCTGGTATTGCCGCGCCGCGAAGGTGCGAAGCTCTCGCTGCTCGTCAGTGCCGGGCTGGATACTGTCGCTGTCCGCGTCCCCGACGGGACCATTGCGCAGAAATTGCTGGCGGCGGCGCGCACGCCAATCGCGGCGCCAAGCGCGAATGCTTCGGGCCGCATCAGTGCGACCAACGCGGCGCATGTCGTCGAAGAATTGGGCAATGCGGTGGACCTGATTTTGGACGGCGGCGCTACCCGGATGGGCATGGAGTCGACCATCATCGGTTTTGACGGCGAACGGGGCGTGTTGTTGCGCCCGGGTGCGGTCGCGCGTGAAGCCATCGAGGATATTATTGGATCCCTTGCTGCCGCGGATGCGAAAATATCCGCGCCGGGCCAACTTGCGAGTCATTACGCCCCGCGTGCCACTTTGCGTCTCAATGCGCGGGAGACATACGCCGGAGAGGCTTTGCTGGCCTTTGGCACACCGGTTGCGCACGGTGGCGGCCCCATCGCCAACCTTAGTGAGAATGGCGATTTGAAAGAAGCAGCCGCCAATCTCTTCGCCATGCTGCGCACTCTGGATTCCGGCGGTGCGAAACAGATTGCGGCGATGCCCATTCCGGAACATGGTCTGGGCGAAGCTATTAACGACCGGCTGCGCCGTGCTGCTGCGCCCCGCGAAATCTGAATGATAAATCCTGCTGTCATCGAAAAACTGAAAACCGTCGCCGGCCGCAAGGGCTGGAGCGAAGATGCAACCGAGATCGCGCCGCATGTGATAGAATCGCGAGGCAAATATAGTGGCCATACGCCGCTGCTGCTCAAGCCGGAAACCATGGCGCAAGTCTCCACCATTCTCGCCATTTGCAATGATACGCTGACGCCCATCGTGCCGCAGGGCGGCAATACCGGGCTGGTGGGCGGACAGATACCGTTCGATGGCGAAGTGCTGCTCAGTCTTTCGCGAATGAATCGCGTGCGCCACGTCGATGCGCCGGGCATGAACATGATCGTCGAGTCCGGCGTGATACTCGCCAACGCGCAGGCAGCGGCCGCCGGTGCGGACCGGCTGTTCCCACTCAGCCTGGCGTCGGAGGGATCCGCCACCATCGGCGGCAACATCTCAACCAATGCCGGCGGCGTGCATGTCCTTCACTATGGATCCGCGCGCGATCTGGTTCTGGGGATCGAGGCGGTACTGGCGGATGGGCGGGTGCTCGATCTGTTGCGGACATTGCGCAAGGACAACACCGGCTACGATCTGAAGCAGCTTTTCATCGGTTCCGAGGGGACGCTGGGGGTTGTGACAGCGATCGCGCTGAAACTGTTTCCCAAACCCGCCGAATACACGACGGCGTTCATTGCTGTGCGCGATCCGCAAGCCGCCATCGATCTGCTGGGCCGCCTGCAAGACGCCACGAGCGGCTCGATATCGGCGTTCGAACTATTGCCGCGTATCGGCATCGAATTTGTTCTGGCCCATACGCCGCAAACTTCCGATCCGCTGACGGCTCCTTCGCAGTGGTATGTGCTTGCGGAAGCGAGCGGCGGTAGGCATGCCGGCCTGAAGGAAGGCATGCAGGATGCCCTCGGTCTTGCTTCCGAGGCGGGGCTTGTGACGGACGCCGTGCTCGCCGCCAATGAGGCTCAACGATCCGCGCTGTGGCGTCTTCGGGAAAGCATGTCTGAGGCGCAGAAGCCGGAAGGCGGCTCAATCAAGCACGACGTCTCGGTGCCGGTGAAGGACATTCCCGCGTTCCTGAAATCCGGAATCGCTGCTGTGGAGCGCCTTGTGCCCGGCGTGCGCCCCGTGCCCTTCGGGCATCTGGGCGACGGCAATATCCATTTCAATTTCAGTGTGCCGAAAGGCGGAGACAGCGCGAAGTTCCTCGCGCGCTGGGAGGAGATTTCGCGCGCCGTCCATGACATCGTCCATCACCTCGGCGGCTCGATTAGCGCGGAGCACGGCCTGGGCGTCATGAAGCGTGAAGAAATCTTGCGTTATAAAAGCGCGGCAGAGATGGACGTAATGCGCGCGCTCAAACGCACGCTCGATCCGAACAATATTCTCAACCCCGGCAAGGTCGTCTCGCTTTAGGCCGCGCGTGTCAGAACCGGTTTTGGCTCAGGCTTTGTGACGGGCACGACGAGCGGTGTTACCGTATGACGGGTGTTTGACATGGCACTGAGAACAGCCGTCACCACTGTCGCCGCATAGGGCATCGTTTGGATCGCCAGCATCACGACCCATGGCAAGACGGCCGCGTCTTCAAAGCTGCGATTCCAAACCATCGCAGTCAATGCCAGCACGCAGCAAACGAGCAACACCGTTTCCTGCCATGCCAGCCGCAGAACCTGACTGAGAAGCGCCGGGTCCGCGCATTTTGGCGTGCGCAGGAACGGCTTCCCCGATGTGAAAAGTCCTGTCCATACGGCCTTCGCGACCGTGTGTGTGAGCGCAAGTCCAGCGGTGGATGCGGCAACCGCGCCGAGGACTCCGGATCCGACTTTTTGGGGATAGAGCAATAGCGTCTTCAAGGTCTTCGCGGCGAATAGCGCCAGCGCGGTCGCCGATAGCGCGGCCAGTGGCACATCGAATGTAGCCGGCGCCACTACCATCAAGGCCGTCCAGATCAATGCGATGATCGTCACCACAAGTCCCAGCGCATCGGAAATCCAAGGCAGCCAGCCGGACAGAAATTGATAGCGTTGTGCCCAAGTGAGCTTGGTCCGGCCAAAGAAAATCGCACCGGTATGCCGCTTCATGATCTGCATTGCGCCATAGGCCCAGCGATAGCGCTGAGTCATGAATGCACCGAGCGTATCCGGCACCAGGCCTTTGCCAAGGCTTTCCGGAATATAGGTGGCACTGTAGCCGGCCTCGAACAGCTTGAGGCCCAGCTCCGTGTCTTCGGTGATGCACCACATCGCCCAACCGCCGACCTCCTCCAGGGCGTGCTTGCGCACGATCGTCATGGTGCCATGTTGGATAATGGCGTCGTGCTCGTTGCGCTCGACCATGCCGATATGAAAGAATCCGCGGTATTCCTCGTTGCACATCATCTTGAAAATGCTGTCACGGGTGTCGCGATAATCCTGTGGCCCCTGCACCAACACGATCTCCGCCGATGCAAAGAATGGTAGCGCGCGACGGAGCCAATAAGGCTCAACCTGATAATCGCTGTCGATGACCGCGATATACTCCGCTGCAGCATCGCTGAGCTTCAGCGTTTCATTGAGCGCGCCGGCCTTGAAACCCTTCACGTTGTCCAGGTGATAAAACCGAAACCTCGGCCCAAGTGCCGCGCAATGCGCCTCCACCGGCCGCCAGACCTCTTCATCCGGCGTATTGTTATCCATCACGATAACTTCGAAATTCTCATAGTCGAGGCGCGAAAGCGCGTTCAGCGTCTCGATCACCATCGCCGCCGGTTCGTTGTAGCAAGGAACGTGAACGGAGACGCGGGGTGCGGCTTGCGGAATAACGGCACGCACGGCGCGGCGTTCAACACGCCACAAGCTGGCAACCAGCTCTATGCCTTCCGTAAGCACAATGGTCGAAGCCAGCAGAACCAGCGGCACCAACGCGGTCAAAACGACAATGTCGCCTGGATCGAAATACATAATGGTGCTGGCGTCGAGCAGCGACAGCAATCCGGTC
>DATCFN010000126.1:0-7782 GCA_036509475.1 Rhizomicrobium sp.
CCAGCGGTCCGTACACGGACGATTCCGTCCAGACCGACATTCACAAAGGTCTGGCCGCGCTGCGGCGCGACGGGATCGTCGCGCGCGGCGATGTCGAGGAATACACCGGCCGCGACCGCAAGCCGGAGGACGATGGTCTGAAACGCGGCGAGCTTCTCTCCGTGCCGCAATTCGACCGCGCGGGCCGTCAGCCGCTGCGTGGCTTACCGGGCAAGAATGTCACCCAGCTTCACTATGCGCGTCAGGGCATCATCACGCAGGAAATGAAATTCATCGCGGCGCGCGAGAACCTCGGCCGCTCGGCTTTGCGCGACGGCAATTCGTTCGGCGCGTCGATCCCCGACGAGATGACGCCGGAATTCGTGCGCAGCGAAGTGGCGCGTGGCCGCGCCATCATCCCGGCGAACATCAATCACCCGGAAACCGAGCCGATGATCATCGGCCGCAACTTCCTGACGAAAGTGAACGCGAATATCGGCAACTCCATCGTCACATCGGGCGTCGCGGAAGAAGTCGAGAAACTTGTCTGGTCGATCCGCTGGGGTGCGGACACGGTGATGGACCTTTCGACGGGCCGCCACATCCACACCATCCGCGAATGGATCATCCGCAACTCGCCGGTGCCGATCGGCACCGTGCCGATCTATCAGGCGTTGGAAAAAGTCGGCGGCGTCGCGGAAGAACTGACCTGGGACATTTATCGCGACACGCTGGTCGAGCAATGCGAGCAGGGCGTGGACTATTTCACCGTCCATGCGGGCCTGCGTCTCGCCCATGTGCCGCTGACGGCGGAGCGCGTGACGGGGATCGTGTCGCGGGGCGGCTCCATCCTCGCCAAATGGTGCCTCGCGCATCACAAGGAGAATTTCCTCTACACGCATTTCGAGGACATCTGCGAGTTGCTGAAACAGTACGACGTGTCGTTCAGCCTCGGCGACGGTTTGCGCCCCGGCTCGACCGCCGATGCCAACGACGCCGCGCAATTCGCGGAGCTGGAGACGCTGGGCGAACTCAACAAGATCGCGCAACGCCACGATGTGCAAACGATGATCGAAGGCCCCGGCCATGTGCCGATGCACAAGATCAAGGAGAACATGGATCGCCAGCTTGCGGCTTGCGATGAAGCGCCTTTTTATACGTTAGGCCCGCTGACCACCGACGTTGCGCCCGGTTACGACCACATCACCTCGGCAATCGGCGCCGCAATGATCGGCTGGTTCGGTTGCGCGATGCTTTGCTACGTGACGCCGAAAGAGCATCTGGGCCTGCCGGACCGTGACGATGTGAAGGCGGGCGTCATCGCCTATCGCATCGCGGCGCATGGCGCGGACCTCGCGAAGGGCCATCCCGCCGCGCGCATCTGGGACGATGCGATGAGCAAGGCGCGTTTCGAATTTCGCTGGCGCGACCAGTTCGCGCTCGCGCTCGATCCCGAAACGGCGCAGCTTTATCACGATGAAACGCTGCCGGCGGACGGCGCGAAGGTGGCGCATTTCTGCTCCATGTGCGGGCCGAAATTCTGCTCCATGAAAATCAGCCAGGAAGTCCGCGACGCCGCGCGCGGCACGAACGACTCTTTATCAACCGCCGAAATCCGCGCCGCGATGGCGAAGAAATCCGAAGAGTTCAAACAACACGGCGGCGAGATTTATTTGCCGAAGGATGCAGCGGAGTAGGAAGCGTCATTGAAAATCGACACTTTGCAGGAACCGATTGTCATTCAGGCCGACCGGTTCCAAATGGTTGGCGGCTTGATCTTTTTATGTGCCGTATCCGTATTTTGCTGGTTTGCGCCTTATGGCAATCGAGCGGCATCGGAATTTGGAATTGTTTTGTATCGTGTTGGGTCGGTTTTTTTTTGCAGTGGCTGCGGTCCTGGAAATTTTGCGGTTACTGAGACCGGCCAGACTGGAAATATCCGATGAAGGAATTCTGTTTTTTTCCGAACTGCAGACGATCCGATATTATTGGAACGATATAACCGACATAAAATATCAGCGAGTTTGGGATGGTTTTGCACCCCATTTGTGGGTCAACGTCTCGCTCCGCCCCGGCCATCGCAGTGGGCCGAAACAGTTCACGGGGTCTAAGGATTTGGGGGCAATAGAAGGGCGCGGTTGGCCCATGCCGGCGGAAGAGTTGGCGAATATTTTGATTTCCGCTCGCGCCCGGCACACCGGCTTCTAGCGAAGCGTCCTGTTTCCTGTCGCCGCATGCCACAGGAACAGCACGACGATGGCGCCGATGATGGCGACAAACATCGAATAGAGATTGAAACCGTTGACGCTCGACCCGCCGATGGTGGTGAAGATGAACCCGCCCACCATCGCGCCGACCAATCCCAGCGCGACGTTGAGAAAGCAGCCTTCACCCTGCTTGTTGACGATCTTGCTGGCGATGAAGCCGCTGATCAGGCCCAGGATAATCCAGCCGAGAATGGACATGCGAACCTCTCCACGTCCTCAAGTTACCGAAACATAGATCATCACAACCGTCGCCGCAGCCATCACGAGCGCTGAGGCCCAGCCGAGAAAGCTGAGAAGCGGCCCGGCGGTGAATTCTCCCATCTGCTTCTTGCTTCCCGCAACGACCATCATGGCGATCATCATCGGCACGGCGATGATGCCGTTCAGAACCGCGCTCCAATACAGCGCTTTGATTGGATCGATGCCGGAATAGTCAATGCCGAGGCCCAGAACGACGGCGGCGGTAATAACCGCGTAAAATCCCACGGCCTCCCACGGCTTGTTATCGAGACCGACTTTCCAGCCGCGCGTTTCGCCCACGGCGTAGGCGGCAGATCCGGCGAGAACCGGAATGGCCAGAAGTCCGGTGCCTATGATGCCGAGGCTGAACAGCGCGAAAGCGAATTTTCCGGCGAACGGCTCCAATGCGCGCGCCGCATCCGCAGCGGTGTTGATGTTTGTCTTGCCGACGGCGTGCAACGTCGCCGCCGTGGAGATCATGATCGCGAGGCCGACCAGGTTTGACACCGCCATGCCTGCGAAGGTGTCGATACGCATGCGCGCAAACTGGCTGGGCGCTTCATCGGGTGCACTTTTCAGCGAGTGTTCGGCTTCGTGATGATCGAGTTCTTCCACTTCGCCGGCTGTCTGCCAGAAGAACAGGTAGGGGCTGATCGTCGTGCCGAAAATAGCGACGACGGTGGTGGCCGCCGCCGCCGAAAAATTGGCGTGGAAACCGATGACGCCCAATCCGACCTGTCCCCAATCCAAGTGGATGCTGAACAGCACGGCGATATAGGCGAACAGGCTGAGTGTCAGGATCGTCAACAATCGTGCATATCGCTTATAGGCAACAAACATCTGCAGCAGCACCGAAACCACAGCGAAGAGAATCGTGAATTCGTGCTCGCCGAAGCCGATGACGAGTTTTGCCGCTTCGCCCATCGCGGCCACATCCGCACCGACATTGATGGTGTTGGCCATGAATAGCAGCGCGACTAGAACCGTCACCAGCCAGCGCGGCATGATCGCGCCCATATTGGTGGCAAGGCCCTTGCCGGTAACGCGGCCGATATGCGCGCTGACAAGCTGGATTGCCGCCATCAGCGGAAAGGTCAGAACCAGCGTCCACAACAACCCGAAGCCGAATTGCGCGCCGCCCTGGCTGTAGGTGGCGATGCCGCTGGGGTCATCGTCCGCCGCGCCCGTGATAAGACCGGGCCCGAGCTGCTTGAATAGCGCGACCGAACGAACCCTTTGCAGCAACGTCGGCCGCGTTGCGGGCATTATGAAACCGTCACCACCACCTTGCCCTTGGCTTTGCGGTCCATGAGCAGGCGGATGGACTTTCCTGCTTCCGCCAGTGGAAAATGTTCGGAGACATGCGGCTTCAGCTTGCCTTCGGAGATGAGGTTCAGCACGTCCTGAAGACTCTGCGCCGCGTATTTGGGATCGCGCGCCGCGAAGGCGCCCCAGAACACGCCGACGACCTGGCAGCCTTTCAACAGCGTCAGGTTCAGCGGCACTTTCGGGATCTGCCCCGCCGCGAAACCGATGACGAGATAGCGGCCGTTCCAGTTCATCGCGCGCAGCGCCGGTTCGGCGTAATCGTCGCCCACCGGATCGTAGAGAACGTCCGCCCCGGCGCCGCCGGTCAGCCGCTTGATGTCCTCGGTCACCTGTTTCTGCTGATCGCGCGACAGGGGCACCGGCGGATAGACGAAACCGTCATCCGCGCCGAGCTTCTTCGCCAGATCGACTTTCTCCTGCGTCGAGGCGCCCGCGATCACGCGCGCGCCCATCGCCTTGCCGATCTCGATGGCGGATGTGCCGACACCGCCGGCCGCGCCCAGCACGACGAGGTTCTCGCCCGCTTTCAACATGCCGCGGTCCTTCAGTGCGTGCCATGACGTGCCGTAGGTCACCATGAAGGACGAGGCGACATCGAACGGCACGTTCTGCGGCACGATCATGCAGCGCCGCGAATCGGCCAGCACTTCTTCGGCCATGCCGCCCGAACCGGTGGAGACGCAAACGCGGTCGCCCGCTTTGACGTTCGTCACGCCTTCGCCAACCGATTTGACAATACCGGCCACTTCGCCGCCGGGCGAGAAGGGCAGCGCGGGCTTGAACTGGTACTTGTCCTGGATCATCAGCACGTCGGGGAAGTTGACGCCGCAGGCCTTCACCGAAATCAGCACCTGGCCTTTGCCGGGCGTGGGCGAGGGCACTTCGCGCAATTCCATTTCTTCGGGCGGGCCGTAATGGGTGCAGAGGGCGGCTTTCATGGTTGTTTCCCTGTCATGGCGGTGGATTGTCGGTTCCAGCGGACCTTAGCCATCGGTTGCATCGCCGCCAAGTTGCAGGATTTCCCGGTTGGGAGCGCCCCGGCGGGAACCGGCTCCCGCGCCGTCCGTAGTTTGGATAGAATGCCCGTGGAGGCGCATCCGTTTGGAAAGAGGAAGCCATGAAAAAGCATAGTCTGTTTCTTATCGCGGCGGGTTTTGCGGTTCTGGCGGCGGGGCCGGCGCTGGCGCAGTCCAGCTGCCTGCGGGTTGGCGAGATCGACAATTTCAAGACGCCCAACGACAAGACGGTCGTCATCACCGACAACTTCCACCAGAAATTCCGGGTCAACCTGATGGGCACATGCCCGCTGCTGACCTTCAAGCAGGGATTGGCGATCAAGTCCTTCGGCGGCTCGCAGCTGTCCTGCGTCTCCGGCGGCGACAGCATCATCACGCACAATATGGGCATGGGCGCGCAACGCTGCGCGATCCGCAGCGTCGAGCCTTACACGATGGACATGCAGAAAGCCGACGACGCGGCAGCAGCCGCAGGGCACGGCTCTTCGCAGTAACGGTCAGATTGCTTTGATCGCCGCGTCCGCCAATGCGGGGGCGGGCCTGCGTTCGCCGACAATGGCGGCGCGCGTGTTGAGAATGGGCGCGCGGATGATGTCGTGCGCGGCTTTGTCGTTTCCGATCACGCCCAGTCTGTCGAGAATCGCGGCGATCACGGTTTCCGCGGCACGGCCCGCGCCATCGTCGCATTTGACGGCGATGCCCAGCCCGGCTTCCGGAACAATGGCGGCGAAATAACCCTCCGCGCCGGCCTTGATCGCGGCGCGGCCATTCGCGGCGCGCATCAGGACGGTGTCGGCGCGGCCGGTGCCCGCGACCAGTTCGGGATGCGCAGTCATCGCGGCGACGAGGCGCTTCATCGCATCGGCGCGCGGTTTGGCCTGCGCCGACGGATCGGCATATTGCGCCAGCACGCGCGCGAAAGCGGAAATCGGGAGCGCGAAAGCCGGAGCGACGCAGCCGTCTATGCCATAGGGAATCTCGCCGTCGATGGCGGCGAGTTCGCCCAGCGCCTTGGCAATGGCGACCTGCAAGGGATGATCGTGTTTCTCATAGCCTTGCGTGGCGATGTCCCAACGGCGGCAGACGGTGAGAAAACCCGTATGCTTGCCGGAGCAGTTGTTGAAGATGCGCGTCGGCTTCTCGCCGCGCGCGATCATCGCCTCACTGACCGCTTCGACGCGCGACGGATGCGCGCCGCAAGCCAGATCCTGCTCCGTGCAGCCGATACGTTCCAGCCACGCCGTCACGCGCTCGGTATGCATCGGCTCGCCGGAATGGGAGGCGCAGGCGAGGGCGAGCAAATCCGGGCCCAGGCCGAACGCATCCGCCGCGCCCGATTCCACCAGCGGCAAAGCCTGCACCATCTTCAGCGACGAGCGCGGAAAGACGTTCGCCTCGATCTCGCCCAGCGAAAAGATGGTGTCGCCCTTGGCATTGGCGATGGCGACCGCGCCGCGATGGACGCTCTCGACCAGATCGCCACGGGTAACTTCAACAAGGATGGGATTTGCCATGGCGGTACCGGATACACCGAAAGCATGGCAATGTCTCGATCCATTCGAGGAGGAATTTGATGAGCGGAATGGCCGCGCCGACGGATAAAAATGTCCACAAATCGCTGCGGGAAGTCTGGTTGTTTCTTGCGCTCACGTTTGCAATCAGTTGGGGACTCGGCGCCGCTTATCTTCTATTCCCGGGAACAGCCGCCTTGTTCGGCCCGATGAATGCGACGAGCGCCGGATTTTACATTGTCGGCTATGCTCCCACGATCTCGGCAGTGACGTTGTCTCTGGCTTTTGGCGGGTTCGCCGGCTTGAAGAGCTTGCTGGCGAGATTGGTACAGCCTTTCAGACTCGCCTGGCTTTTCGTGGCCGCGTTGACCTTTCCGCTGATCGCGTTGCTGCTCGCAGCGGCAATGCCTTTGCTGGATTTACATTGGCCTGTGCGGTTTCACTCCATTCTCGTTACACTGCCGCTCGTTCTGTTCACGACGGGACAGATCGTCGTCAACACCGGTCCGCTGGGTGAAGAACTCGGCTGGCGCGGTTATGCGCTGCCACGTCTGCTGGAGCGTTGGAATGTCGTGGTCTGTGGACTCATTCTCGGCTTCTTCTGGACGGTCTGGCATATACCGGCATTTTTCGTGCCGGGCGCGATGGCGATGTCCTTTGCGAATTTTGGCTGGTGGGCGCTGGACACTTTTGCGCTGTCGGTTTTCATGGCATGGCTGTTCGTTCGCGCTGGCGGCAACATTGTGATTGCCGGAATGATTCCGCACTTTGTCATCAACGGCATGGGGCGTGTGGGCGCGTGGGTCTCACGGCCGGAAGAGGCGATGTCGATCGCGTTGTTGATGCTGGTTGTGTTTTTGGTCACGGGAACGGGCCGCCGGAAGCGAGAAGTCTGAAATGCGCGGTTATTTCGCAGCGGGTGTGGACGGCGTTTCCAAGCCGATGAATCTCGGCAATCTCATGCGCATCTCCCACGCGTTCGGCGCAAGTTTCTTCTTCACCATCGAGGCGCAGGCCAAACTGTCCGAGATCAAACTCGCGGACACCAGCGCGTCCGCCGGGCATGTGCCGCTCTATCAATATGACACGGCGGCCGATATGCGCCTGCCGCAGGGCTGCCAGCTCGTCGGCGTTGAGATCACGGAGGATGCGGTGGAACTGCCGCGCTTCAAACATCCGCTGCGGGCCGCCTATGTGTTCGGCGCGGAGCGCTATTCGCTGTCGCCATCCACGCTGTCGCGCTGCGCCTTCGTGGTGAAAATCCCGATGAAGTTCTCGATCAATGTCGGCATGGCGGGCGCTCTCGTCATGTATGACCGGCTTCTGAGCCTCGGCGGCTATCCGGTCCGCCCGATGCGCCCCGGCGGCGACATGACCGAAATACCCCCACAACACAAATGGGGCGCGCCGATCGTGAAGGATAAGCGGCGCTAGTGCATA
>DATCFN010000127.1:0-16270 GCA_036509475.1 Rhizomicrobium sp.
GAGCGGCCGGCCAAGGCCGCCGGGCCGGACATCGACCCGCGTTCGCCGGAGCGGTTCGTCAACCGGGAACTGTCCTGGCTGGCCTTCAACCGCCGCGTTCTGGAAGAGGCACAGAACGTCCGCCATCCGGTTCTGGAGCGCCTGCGGTTTCTGTCGATCTCCGCGTCCAACCTCGACGAGTTCTACATGGTGCGCGTCGCCGGTCTCAAAGGCATGGTGGCGGCCGATGTCACGACGCTCAGCGACGATGGCCTGACGCCGGCGCAGCAGATGGCGCGCATCGATGAAACCGCATGCCGACTTATTGCCGATCAGCAGGCGATGTGGCCGATACTGTGCGCCGAATTGCGTGCCGACGGCGTATTCGTCGTCCAGCCGGACGAGATCAGCGAGATCGACCGCAGCTTCCTCGACAAGGAATTTCGCGAGCAGATTTATCCGGTGCTGACGCCGCTGGCGCTCGATCCGGCGCATCCGTTCCCGTTCATTCCCAATCTCGGCTTCACGCTGGCGCTGCAACTGACGCGCAAGAAGGACGGCAAGATCGTCAATGCGCTGCTGCCGGTGCCGACGCAGCTTCAGCGGTTCCTGCGCCTGCCCGGCGAAACGGTGCGCTTCCTCGCGCTGGAAGACGTGTTCGTCATGTATCTGAACAAGCTCTTTCCGGGCTACACGCTCAACGGCTCAGGCCTGTTCCGAATCCTGCGCGACAGCGACGTGGAAGTGGAAGAAGAGGCCGAGGATCTCGTCCGCCTATTCGAGACGCTTCTGAAGCGCCGCCGCCGCGGCAACGTGATCC
This sequence comes from Rhizomicrobium sp., assembly GCA_036509475.1. GTDB lineage: Bacteria > Pseudomonadota > Alphaproteobacteria > Micropepsales > Micropepsaceae > Rhizomicrobium. Next base: position 800 of record DATCFN010000127.1, read on the forward strand.
ACATGAAATGCGCGGCATCGATGCCCGAAGGCTTGCGCAATTTCATCGCCGACCAGCTTTCGCTGAAGGGCAGCGAGCTTGTCATTGTCAATCACATGATGGGCCTGTCGGACCTGCGCCAGCTTATCGTGCCGGAACGCCAGGATTTGCAGTTCAAGCCCTACATCGCGCGCTTCCCCGAACGGATTCGCGACCACGGCGGCGACTGCTTCGCGGCCATCCGCGCCAAGGACATTGTCGTCCACCATCCGTTTGAGACGTTCGACGTGGTGGTGCAATTCCTGCGGCAGGCGGCGGCCGATCCCAACGTGGTGGCGATCAAGCAGACGCTCTATCGCACATCGGCAGACTCGCCCATCGTCAGCGCGCTGATCGAGGCGGCGGAAGCCGGCAAGTCGGTCACCGCGCTGGTGGAACTGAAAGCGCGTTTCGACGAAGCCGCCAATATCAAATGGGCGCGCGATCTGGAGCGTGCCGGCGTGCAGGTGGTTTACGGCTTCATCGAATTGAAAACCCACGCCAAGGTCAGCCTGGTCGTGCGCCGCGAGAGCGGGCAGCTGCGGTCCTACGTGCATTTCGGCACCGGCAACTATCATCCGCAGACGGCGAAGGTTTACACCGACCTGTCGCTGTTCAGCGCCGATCCCGCGCTGGGCCGCGATGCGGCGCAACTCTTCAACTACATCACCGGCTATGCCGAACCGACGAACCTGGAGAAAATCGCGATCTCGCCGATCACGCTGCGCGGCAAGCTGATCGATTGCATCCAGGAAGAGATCGTCCACGCGCAGGCGGGCAAACCGGCGGCGATATGGGTCAAGCTGAATTCGCTGGTCGATCCGCACATTATCGACGCGCTCTATCTTGCCAGCCAGGCCGGTGTGAAGATCGAACTGGTGGTGCGCGGTATCTGTTGCCTGCGCCCCGGCGTGCCGGGCCTGTCCGAAAACATTCATGTGAAAAGCATCATCGGCCGCTTCCTGGAACACGGCCGGATCGTCGCCTTCAGCAACGGCCACGATCTGCCGTCGCCCAAGGCCAAGCTGTTTGTTTCGTCCGCTGACTGGATGCCGCGCAACCTCGATCGCCGTGTGGAAACGCTGGTTCCCGTCGAGAATCCCACGGTGCATGAGCAGATTCTGGGGCAGATCATGGTGGCCCTGCTCAAGGACAAGGCCCAAAGCTGGACGATGAATCCGGATGCAACCTACACCCGCGACTCGAAAGCTGCGGACCCGGATGCGTTTTCGGCGCATACTTATTTCATGACGAATCCTTCCCTCTCCGGCCGCGGCCGCGCGCTCAAGATGGCCAACAAGAAACCGTCCACCGTCGCGACGCGGCAGGACTGATTGATGGCGCCGTCCGGCACAACAGCGGCCGACATACGGGGGCCATCTCTTTTGCATGGACGGCGCGCGCGCAATGCACCCGTCGCCATCGTCGACATCGGCTCCAACTCCGTGCGCCTCGTGATCTACGAGAATTTTTCGCGCACGCCGGCCGTCGTCCATAACGAAAAAGCGATCTGCGCCATCGGCCGCAACATGGTGACAACAGGGCGGCTTCAGGACGAAGGCATTGCGCTGGCGCTGGAAGCGATGGGGCGCTTTCGCATGCTGGCCGACGCGCACAAGGTCGAGACGCGCGAAGCCGTCGCCACCGCTGCCGCGCGCGATGCGGCCAACGGCGCGGAATTCGTGCGCAAGGCGGAAGCTCTGTGGGGCGGGCCGATCCGTATTCTGTCCGGCGAAGAAGAAGCCGCGCTTGCCGCCGAAGGCGTGTTGGCCGGAACGCCGGATGCCGACGGGCTGGTCGCCGATCTGGGCGGCGGCAGCCTGGATGTGGTGACGGTGCGCCACGGCAAGACCGGCATAGCGATGACGATGCCCTTCGGCCCTTTGCGCCTCATGGATATTGCCGAGGGCGATCCAGATCGTGCGCGGGGCCTGGTGGACAAGGGCCTGAAGGACATTGCAAAGCTCGGTTCGCTGAAAGACCGTTCGCTTTATGCCGTCGGCGGTGTGTGGCGCAGTTTCGCGCGCATTGATATGGAAGACATCGCCTATCCGCTGCATGTGCTGCACGACTACGCGATCCCGCGACAGCGCGCGCTAAAACTTTGCCGCATCGTGGCGCAGCAATCGCGCAAATCGCTGGAGCGGATGCAGATTGTCTCGCGCCGCCGCGCGGAGTCGCTGCCCTATGGCGCGGTCGTGATGGAGCGGCTGCTGCTCGCCACCGACATGCGCGAGGTCGTGATTTCCGCTTACGGATTGCGCGAGGGCATTTTGTATTCGGCCCTGTCCGAGGACGAACGCATCAAGGACCCGCTGCTCGAATTTGCTTCCGCCACCAACATCCGCATCAGCCGCGCGCCCGCGCATGCGGAGGAAATGTTCGCTTGGATGACGCCGCTATTTCCCGGCGAGAAGGAACCGGAGCGGCGCCTGCGCCACGCCATCTGCCTGTTCTCCGACATCGGCTGGCGCCGCCATCCCGACGACCGCGCGTTGGGGGGCTTCAATCAGGTTCTGACCGCGCCCTTTTCCGGCGCCACGCATCGGATCCGCGCGCTGATCGCCACTGCGATCTTCCATCGTTATTCCGGCGATGAAGACTTTCCGCGCGACATCGGCGCCCACGATCTTCTGGGCGAAGAGGATGAGCGGTTGGCCCGGCGCATCGGGCTGGCGGCACGCATGGCGTTTTCATTGTCCGCTTCCGCGCCCGGCGAATTGCCACATTATCCCCTGCGGATGACGCCCACCCGCGTGCTGCTGGATGTGTCGGCGCGGCGGGAACGTATCGCCGGCGAGCCGGTTCAGAAGCGATTGGGAGCTTTGGCCGCCGTTCTGGACCGCAAGGGCGAGATTTTGATCGGATGACGATGAAAGCGACGATCGCGGCCGCCCTTGCTTGCTCGGTTGGATTGTCGTTTGCACCTGACGCGGCGGCCGAACCGGCGCCCGCTTTCAGGTCGATGTCCTACGACGTCCGCCTCGCGCCGGACTTCGCGACGGGCATTTTGTCCGGTTTTGAGTATTTGCGCTTTCAGAGCATGTCGGATGGCCTCGACGTCTTGTCATTCACCGCCAATCCGCTCGCGGTGAACGCGACGCTGGATGGCCAGGCCAGCGTCGGTGTCACGATCGAGGGCAACCGGCGTGTGTTTCACCTCCCTCGACGCCTCGCCAAAGGCGAGCTGGCGACGCTGGTGATGAGCTTCGCCGGCCGGCCCAGGCGCGATGTCGTTTTCACGCCAAACGAAATCCACACCGGATATTTCACCTGCGAGTTGATGATTTGTGACGTCGACCGGCCGGACGACCGTGCAACGCTTCAGCTTTCACTGGTGTTGCCGACGGGCTTCGACGCCGTGGCGCCGGGAGAACTTATTTCACACGACTCTGCCGGCCCCGGTCTGGAGACTTGGCGCTGGCGGGAGAGCAGACCCTATCCGAGCTATCTCTACGGTTTCGCAGCGGGCCGGTACGTGCGCGCAAAGCTCACGGGGGATGGCCCGCTATGGTTGTTGTATGCGGGCGAAACGCCCGAACGCGCAAAGGCCATGTTTGCGGACACGGCCAAAATGATCGCGTTCTACGAAATGAAGGCGGGCGTGAAGCTCCCCGAGCGGTCTTACACGCAGGTGCTGGTGGATCGAAATGGCGACCAGGAAGACGCGTCTCTGTCCATGATCGAGAAAGGTTCGATTGAACCCATCCTTTCCGAACCGGAGCAGGACGGGATGGTGGCTCACGAGTTGGCACACCAATGGTGGGGGAACCTGCTGACATGCTCCGATTGGAAGGAACTGTGGCTGAACGAGGGAATGGCCGGCTTTATGACGGCGGCTTACCAAGAGCAGCGTTGGGGCCGGGCCGCTTACGATCGCGAGATCGCCGTCGCGCAGAGGGCTTGGGATGCTGCGAAGAAAGCCGGCATGGACGAGCCGCTGAGCTGGGCGGGCACCTACCCGACGCTGCGTGACAAGCGCCGGATCGCCTATGGCAAGTCCATGATCTTCCTCGACACCTTACGATCAGACCTTGGCGACGAGGCGTTTTGGCGCGGGATACGCCTGTATACCCGGGCCAATGCGGGCCGGAGCGTCACCGCCGCAGATCTCCAGACGGCCTTTGAAAAAGCGAGCGGCCGGGACCTTTCGAGTCTGTTCAAAAGCTGGGTTTATGGAGACTAGTCCGCGGCAAACTGCGCGGTGCCAAAGCCGCAGGCGGACCGGGCGGACAAGCCGGGTTCGGCGCCAAGAAGACCTTTAAGTTCCTTGCCTTAGAAAGGGGAAGGCGCTTTAACCCGGCGCAAGGCTTATTCGTCCTATATAAGAGTCTGAGCCGAAGGAGACAGTTCATGGGTTCGCTGAGCATCTGGCATATCCTCATTTTCGCCGTCATCGCGCTGCTGCTGTTCGGCGGCCGCGGCAAGGTTTCGGACCTGATGGGCGACGTCGCCAAGGGCATCAACAGTTTCCGCAAAGGCCTGCGCGACAGCGACCACGATGACGATCATCGTCCCGCGCCGCCGCCGCCCCAACCGCTGCCGATGGATCGCGACAAGGATCAGGTCGGCCGTTAAGCCCGTCCGCGCGCGATGTTCGATTTAAGCTGGAGCCATATTCTCATTCTGCTCGTCGTCGCCCTTGTGGTGGTGGGGCCGAAGGACATGCCCCGGCTGCTGCGCATCATCGGCCAGTGGGTCGGCAAGGCGCGCGGCATGGCCAACGAATTCCGCAAGAGTTTCGACGACATGGCGCGGCAGTCCGAACTTGATGAACTGCGCAAGGAAATCGAAAACCTGCGCCACGACAAGCCGCTCTCCGAACTGGAGCGCGAGATGAACCGCCCCGTGGACGTGCCGCTGATGACGCCGCTGCCGCCCGGCCCGGCGATGAACAGTCCCGCGATGGACACGCCCGAAGCCACGCTGGCGCCCAGTGAGCCGGCGCAGATGATTCCCGAAGGCCACGAGCCGGCACCATGAGCACGCGCGACGCCGCCGACGAAGAGGCCATCGAATCCACCAAGGCGCCGCTGCTCGAACATCTTGTCGAATTGCGACGCCGGATCGTGTGGTCGCTGATCGCCTTCGTGCTGTGTTTCATCCTCTGCTTTGCTTTCGCCAAATATATCTACGCGTTTCTGACGATGCCGCTGGCCAATGCGTTACGCGGCCAGCCGAACGATCATCTGATTTACACGGCGCTGTATGAGACGTTCTTCACCTATGTGAAGGTCGGCATGTTCGGCGGGTTGTGCCTCGCTTTTCCGGTCGTCGCCACGCAGCTTTGGCTGTTCATCGCGCCGGGGCTCTACCGCAACGAGCGCAAGGCGTTCTGGCCGTTCCTGATCGCCTCGCCGGTTCTGTTTCTCATCGGCGGCGCGTTCGTGTTCTACATCATGCTGCCTTACGCCATTCATTTCTTTCTCGGCTACCAGACGGCGCAGGGACCGGGTGGGCTCGGCATCCAGTTGCAGGCAAAGGTCAGCGACTATCTGGACTTCGTCACCACGCTGATCTTCGCGTTCGGGCTGTGCTTTCAGCTGCCGGTGCTGCTGTCGCTTCTGGGCCGCGTCGGCATCGTGTCGAGCGCTCAGCTTCGCTCGATGCGGCGCTATGCGATCGTGGGCCTTGTGGCGGTCAGCGCGATCTTCACGCCGCCCGATCCCTATTCGATGCTCAGCCTGATGATCCCGCTGGTCGGACTCTACGAAATTTCGATCTGGTGCGTCTGGCTCATCGAACGCAACCGCGCCAAGGCGGACGCCGCGCGGGAGAAAACCTGATCTTTCCTTCCTGTTTTGCGGGGGAGGCACGCGGGGATGACAACCTGTTTTCATCATGCCATTACCGTTGCGTCTCAGGGATTCACGGTCATGCACGACATCAAGGCGATCAGGGATGACAGGGCTGCGTGGGTTGCCGCGCTGAAGCGGCGCCCGGCCTATGCCTCCGAAGCCGGCGCGCTCGCGGACAGGGTTCTGGAGCAGGACAGGGAATTGCGCGACGTGTTGGTGTCGCTGCAAACCAAGCAGGCGCGGCGCAACGAAGCCTCCAAGCTGATCGGTCAGGCCAAGGCCAAGAAGGACGATGCGAAGGCCGCCGAGTTGATGGCGGAAGTCGCGGGCCTGAAAGACGATATTCAAAAAGGCGAGGAACGCGAGCGCGAATTAAAAAAGGCGCTGGACGAAATTCTGGCTGGTGTTCCCAATCTGCCGGCTGCCGATGCGCCCGATGGCGGCGGCGAGGATGACAATGTGCCGGTCGCGGCGCGCGCCTTCGGATCGAATCCCGGATTGAACAATGCGAAGGAGCATTTCGATCTCGGCGAAGCGCTCGGCATGATGGATTTCGAACGCGCCGCGAAAGTTTCCGGCGCGCGGTTTGTCTATCTCAAGAACGGACTGGCGCGGCTGGAGCGCGCGCTCGGTTCCTTCATGCTCGATCTGCACACCGACCATTTCGGCTACACCGAAGTCGCGCCGCCTATTCTGGCGCGCGACGAAGCGTTCTTCGGCACGACGCAACTCCCCAAATTCGAGAACGATCAATTTTGGGCCATCAGCGGCGAAATATTGGTCGATGATGCCGCCGGTTTGCCCGATGCAATCCGCAAAAATCGTTATGGCCTGATCCCGACCGCGGAAGTAACGCTGACAAACTATGTGCGCGAGGAAATTCTCGACGAAGCCGCGCTGCCCTATCGCTTCACCGCTTTCACGCCCTGTTTTCGCGCGGAAGCGGGTGCGGCGGGGCGCGACACGCGCGGCATGATCCGCATGCACCAGTTCTCGAAAGTGGAACTGGTGTCGATCACCATGCCGGAACAGTCCGCCGCTGAACATGAGCGCATGACCGATTGCGCGCAGGAAGTGTTGAAGCGTCTGGGCCTGCACCATCGCGCCGTGACGCTCTGCACCGGCGACATGGGTTTCGCGGCGAAGAAGACCTACGACCTCGAAGTGTGGCTGCCGGGACAGGGGCGGTTCCGCGAAATTTCCTCCTGCTCCAACTGCGGCGACTTCCAGGCGCGGCGCATGCAGACGCGCTATCGCGGCGCCGACGGCAAAGTGAAAGGCCATGTTCACACGCTGAACGGCTCCGGCCTCGCGGTCGGGCGCACGCTCATCGCGATCATGGAAAATTATCAGGAGCCGGACGGTTCCATTCGCATCCCTGACGTATTGCAGCCCTATATGGGCGGCATGAAAAAGATCGAGAAGCTGGCGTGACCGCCAGCCATCGCATTCTCGTCACCAATGACGACGGCATCCATGCGCCGGGTCTTGCCGTCGCGGAGAAGATCGCGCGCGAAATTTCAGACGACGTCTGGGTCGTGGCGCCCGAAACCGAACAATCCGGCGCGTCCCACTCGCTGACGCTGACCCAGCCGCTACGCTTGCGCAAAATCGAAGACAAGCGTTTCGCGCTGACGGGCACGCCGACCGACTGTGTGATGATGGGCGTAGCGCAGATCCTAACGGACAAAAAGCCGACCCTGCTTCTTTCCGGCGTCAATCGCGGCTCCAACATCGCGGACGATGTCACCTATTCCGGCACCATCGCGGGCGCGATGGAAGGAACGGCGCTGGGCATACCGTCCATCGCGATAAGCCAGTCCTATGGTTTTGACGCCGGCGACGAAATTCGCTGGCAATGCGCCGAAGCCCATGGCGCCGATGTGATAAAGCGGCTGCTCGCCATCGGCTGGCCGGAAGAAACGCTCATCAACATCAACTTTCCCGATAGCGAACCGGACAAGATTGGCGGCATCGACATCACCGAGCAGGGCAAGCGCGACATGCAGACCGCGGTGATGGACAAGCGCGTCGACATGCGCGGCAATCCTTATTACTGGATCGGCTTCAAGCGCGTGCGCAGCGATCCCAAACCCGGCACCGACCTGCGCGCCATCTACGACCGCAAGATTTCCGTCACGCCGCTGCATCTCAATCTCACCGAATACAAGGTGCTGGAAAAGATGCGCGCCGCCTTCAAATGAGCGATCCACGCGTCGTCGAATTGCTGATGACGCTGCGCCGCCAGGGCATCGACGATACGCGCGTGCTGGGCGCCATCGAGAAAACCCCGCGCGATGTGTTCGTGGACAAGCCGTTTGAAACGTCGGCTTATGACAATTCCGCGCTGCCCATCGCTTGCGGCCAGACAATCAGCCAGCCTTATGTCGTGGCGTTCGCCACGCAGGCGCTGGAACTGGATGCGAAACATCGCGTGCTGGAGCTGGGCACCGGTTCCGGCTATCAGGCGGCGGTCCTCTCGCCGCTATGCCGCATGGTTTATACGGTGGAGCGCCACAAGCCGCTGCTTGGCGAGGCCGAAGTGCGTTTCAAAAAACTCGGCCTGCGCAACATCGTCACCCGCCACGGCGACGGTTTGAAAGGCTGGCCGGAATCGGCGCCTTTCGACGGGATTCTTCTCAGCGCGGCGGTGCTGGAAGTTCCCCAAATCCTTATCGACCAGTTAAAACCCAATGGAATCCTGATTGCCCCGGTGGGCGCGCAGACGAGTTCCGGCAGCGGCGTTTCCCAATCCTTAACCAAGATCGTCAAGAGTGAGGCCGGGGTAAAGCAGCAATCGCTGCTTCCCGTGTTGTTCGTGCCGATGATCGAGGGACTGCCGCAAGATGCGCGCAAACCTGATGGAGAACGCCAATAGACGCAGCGCCGCGCTTGTCGCGTGCGTACTGTGCATCGCGTTTCTCAGCGGTTGCGAAACATCGCCGCCAACCAACGGCTGGGCGGAAGCCAATTCCTGGACCCATCGCGGCGGCGACGCCACCTATTACACGGTCGTCGTTCACAGCGGCGACACGATGTCGAAGATCGCGGCGCGTTATGACGCGACCAGCGAAGACCTGGCACGCGCGAACAGCATCTCCGCCCACGCCACGCTCCATCCCGGCGACGTGTTGCATGTGCCGGCAACGCGCGGGGCGCGCGAAGCGGTTCTGCGCGACGCCACCAACGACCGCGCCGCTTACGCACCGGCGACAGATCGCGATCGCCGCATCGCCAGCGAAGATCCGGCCATCGCCCCGCGTGCGATTTCCGAACATGACCGCGTCACGGTTCGCCCCGAACCCGATATTACGCCGCATGGGCAGCGCATCACGCCCACGCCGCGCCCGCATGTCGCCGCCACGGCGCCGCAGGTTGTCCAGAGCGGCGAGCGTCTGTCGTCCTATTTCGGCGACGGCACGTTTGCTTCGCCGGTCAGCGGCAGGATCATCGAGAATTTCGGCGACATCGGAAACGGCCAGCGCAATGACGGCATCAACATTGCGGCGCCTGTCGGAACGCCGATCCGCGCCGCCGCCGACGGCGTCGTCAGCTATGCCGGCAACGAACTCAAGAGCTACGGCAATCTCATTCTCATCAAGCATGACGGCGGTTATGTCACCGCCTATGCGCACGCCAATTCTATCGGCGTCGCGCGCGACCAGCATGTCGCCAAGGGCGATGTCATCGGAACCGTCGGCCAGACCGGCGATGTCGATCGGCCGCAACTCCACTTCGAAGTGCGCCAGGGCATGAAACCCATCGATCCGCGCCCGCTTGTGATGGCGTCGTCCAGCTAGCCCAAACATTGCGGAAAACCGGCGTCTGGCGTACAAGGAAGAAAGTTTCCTTTTTTCTTCCTAGGTGCCAAAATGGGCGCGTTGAACATCAAAGACGCCGAAGTCGCGAAAAAAGCCCGCAAGCTCGCCAAGCTGAAAGGCACGACCATCACCGCCGCCGTCGAACAGGCGCTGGATGAAAGTTTGAACGCAGCGACTCTCCGTTCCGAAGTGGCCAAAGGGGAGCGCCGGAAACAGGCAGACAAAGCTGTCCAGCGGTTTCAGGCGATTGTCCCGCCGGACTCTCCAATATGGAGCCAGCTTGAAGATATGTATGACGAGAACGGCCTACCAAAGTGATTGCTGTCGATAGCTCAGCCATCATTGCAATTTTCAAATCCGAAGCGGACAAAGACCGTCTTTATGAAGCGCTCGAGAATTCCGATGGCGCGATCATTTCGGCCGCGAATGTTTTGGAGTTGCAGCTGGTGCTCTCAGACAAGCGCGCCCTTGCTGCTTGGAATCAGATTGAAGCGTTTTTTGTCACTTACAGCATCGCCATCCATCCTTTCGAGGATCGCCAGCTGCGCATCGCCCGCGAGGCTGCGGTTAAGTACGGCAGAGGCCGTCACAAGGCTGGATTGAACTATGGCGATTGCTTTGCCTATGCGCTGGCGAAGTCCGAAGGCCTGCCACTCCTTTGTACCGGAAGCGACTTCAAGCACACCGATCTCAAGCTCGCCTAAATCCTCTTTCCCAATTCGCCCGCCAGGTCCTGCGTGAATTGCCATGCGACGCGGCCGGAACGTGAGCCGCGTGTCGCGGCCCATTCCAGCGCGCGGGGATGCAGCGTCCCAGCCGCCGGTTTCAGGCCGTAATGCGCGGCATAGGCGTCGATCATCGCCAGATACTCGTCCTGCCCGCAATTGTGGAAGCCGAGCCACAATCCGAAGCGGTCGGACAATGAAACTTTTTCTTCCACTGCTTCGCCGGGATTGATCGCGGTGGCACGCTCGTTGTCCATCATGTCGCGCGGCATCAGGTGGCGGCGGTTGCTCGTCGCGTAGAACAGCACATTGGAGGGCCGTCCTTCGATGCCGCCTTCCAGCGCCGCCTTCAGCGATTTGTAGGACGTGTCGTCCTTGTCGAAGGAAAGATCGTCGCAATATAGAAGAAAGCGCCGCTTGCTGGCGCGCAACATGCGCAGCAGAACCGGAAGGCTGGCGATTTCCTCACGATGGATTTCCACCAGCACGAGGCGCGCGGCGCCTTTGCGTGCGGCGTTCACGTCGGCATGGGCCGCCTTCACCAGCGAGGATTTGCCCATGCCGCGCGCGCCCCAGAGCAACGCGTTGTTGGCGGGCAGCCCGTTGGCGAAGCGGCGTGTGTTTTCCAGCAGCGTATCGCGCGCCGCATTGATGCCTTTCAGCAGCGACAGCGGCACGCGCGCGACATCGGTCACGGCCGCGAGGCCGCCATGCGCCGGCTCCCACACGAAAGCATCGCCCTTGTCCGGCACACCGGCGCCGACGGTGGCAGGCGCCAGGCGATCCAGCGCCTCCGCGATCCGCGTCTGCACCGCTTCCAAGCCCCCTTTGGCCCCTTTTTTCACTTGCTAACCCCTTGATAAGCCACGGTTGCAAAGGGGGCGCGCGCCGCTATAGTCCGCGCCGAAATTGCGCCGGGCACCCTTTGTGCTTTCGCGCCGAATTCTATCCCGGAAAGCTCCATGGATTCCTCTTTTCTGACCTCCGTTGTACCGCTCGTTGCGGTTTTCGCGATCATGTATTTCCTCCTCATCCGTCCGCAACAGGCCAAGATGAAAGAGCATAAAAAGATGATCGAGAATGTCGGCCGCGGCGACACGGTGGTGACGGCGGGCGGCGTGATCGCCAAGGTTGCCAAGCCGGTCAAGCCGGAAGACACGGAAGTCACGGTGGAAATCGCCGACGGTGTTCAGGTGAAGGTGTTGAAATCCACCCTGTCCGATGTGCGCCCCAAGAACTCGCCCGCGAACGACTAACCGCCCATGATGCAAATTCCGACATGGTCGCGCGTTGTCACGCTGCTTATTTTGCTGGCGGGCATTCTGATCGCGATGCCGAACGTGCTGCCGGACAGCGTGATCGCAAGATTGCCCGGCTTCCTGCCGAAGAACACGGTCAGCCTCGGTCTCGATTTGCAGGGCGGCTCGTACCTGCTGCTCGAAGTCGAACTCGATCAGGTCCAGAAAGACCGGCTTGAGACGTTGCTGGGCGACGTGCGTGTCGGCCTGCGCAAGGCGCATATCGCGTTCACCGATCTGGCGGCCAGCGGCGATACGCTGTCGGTTCGCATCATCGACCCCGCGCGTTTCAGCGATGCGCAGACGATCCTGACCAATCTCAACCCACTGGTGACGGGCGGCGTGCTGTCGGTCGGCGCCCATGCCTATGACATGACGCAGCCGGGCAGCGACACGCTCGTCATGAAAATGACGGACGCCTACAAGACCGGCAATCGCAACGACATCGTCACCCAGTCTATCGAAGTCGTGCGCCGCCGCATCGACCAGCTCGGCACCAAGGAGCCGTCCATTGAACGGCAGGGCGATGACCGCATTCTGGTGCAGGTGCCGGGCCTTTCCGATCCCACGCGCCTCATCAAGCTGCTCGGCACCACCGCCAAGATGACGTTCCAGCTTGTCGACGAAACCGCGAATGTGGAGGAGGCCAAGAAAGGCATCATCCCCATCGGTGATGAATTGCTGCCGTTGGAAGGCAAGAACCCGATCACCGGCCTGCCGAACGAGCCGATTGTCGTCGAGAAGCGCATCATCACGTCGGGTGACCGCCTCACCGATGCGCAGGGCACCTTCAACCAGCAGAACGGCCAGGCCGTCGTGACCATGCGTTTCGACAGCGTCGGCGCGCGCCAGTTCGGCAACATGACGAAGGAAAATGTCGGCCACCGCTTCGCCATCGTGCTCGATAACAAAGTGATCGAAGCGCCGAACGTCGAAGAGCCGATCCTGGGCGGGTCCGGCGAAATCACCGGCGGTTTCAGCATCCAGACGGCCAGCGACATGGCGATGCTGCTGCGCGCCGGCGCATTGCCCGCGCCGCTGAAACCTTTGGAACAGCGCACCGTCGGCGCGGAACTCGGCGCGGACGCCATTCACGCCGGCCGGATCGCGACGCTCGCGGGCCTGATCCTGGTCGCGCTCTTTATGATCGCGCGTTACGGCATGTTCGGCATTTTCGCCGACGTGGCGCTGACTCTGAACGTGGTCCTACTGATCGCGGCGCTGACCTTGTTCGGCGCGACGCTGACCTTGCCCGGCATCGCCGGCATCGTGCTGACCATGGGTATGGCCGTGGATGCGAACGTGCTGATCTTCGAGCGAATACGTGAAGAACAACGCAACGGGCGAACCATCATCGCCTCCATCGATGCGGGCTTCCGCCGCGCCATGGCAACCATCGTCGACGCCAATGCCACGCATGTCATCGCCGCCATCATCCTGTTCGAACTGGGCTCCGGCCCGGTGCGAGGCTTCGCGGTGACCCTTCTGCTGGGCATCATCACCTCGTTCTTCACGGCGGTCATGGTTACGCGCCTGATCGTGGTGACATGGTACGCAACCATGCGCCCGAAGAAGCTGACCATCTGATTGGTTTGAATGGCGAGACGGAAAGCCCCAACAAAGTTGGGGCCACAATCCGCTGGATTCCCCGCGCATTTGGGTAAATCATCGCGCCAGACTCAATTCTCAGGGGGAACGTCATGGCCGCATTCTTCTCAAATCTCCGCAACACGGTGATCGCGGGCATCGTGCTCGCCCTTATCGTGCTGGGCATTCATTTCGCGCAGACCGGCGTTGTCGTGCTGGATAATTCGTTCTGGCTCTATTTCGTCCGCGTCCTGCACATCATCAGCGGCGTGATGTGGATCGGCCTGTTGTGGTACTTCAACTTCGTCTCGACGCCGACGACGCCGTCGATCCCCGCGGAACTTCGCCCCGCATTGGGCAAATACATCACGCCCGCAGCGTTGTGGTGGTTTCGCTGGTCGGCCATGAGCACGATCGTTTTCGGCATCATCCTGGCGGCGCTGAACGGCTATCTGATCCAGGCCTATACGCTGGACGCCACGGAGGGCTTCACCAATCCCGCCTATCTGATGATCGGCATCGGCATGTGGCTGGGCACGATCATGTGGTTCAACGTCTGGTTCATCATCTGGCCGGGCCAGCAGAAGGCGCTGAACATCGGCAACGCCTATCCCGACCTGACCGCGGATCAGCGCGCCGCCGCCGCCAAGCCGGCGGGCATGTTCAGCCGCGTCAACACGATGCTTTCCATCCCCATGCTGTTCTGCATGGCGGCGGCATCGCATCTCGCCTGATCGAAGCGGATCGCACGAAAGCCGCCGGCGCAATCCGGCGGCTTTTTTGTTTGTATCCACTCTTCCCTTGAGGGAGGGTGAAGCACGTTACCTGAGATGACGAACGAAAACCTCGAAGCCAATCTTCATAAGTCCGACGAGGACCGCTACTACGCGGCGCTGTTCGCGCCGGCGGCGCGGCGTCCGCATCTTTTTGCGCTCTATGCCCTCAACAACGAGCTGGCGCGGGTGGCCGAAAGCGCGCGCGAGCCGATGATGATCGCCATTCGCCTGCAATGGTGGCGCGAAGCGGTGGAAGGGGCGCGAAAGGGTGCGCTGCGCGCGCATGATGTGGCGCGCGCGCTGGCGGCGATGTTCGCGCAGGCGGACCTGCCGCAAGATCTGTTCGATACGATGATCGATGCGCGCGAGCTGGATGCGGCGGAGTTTGAATTTGCCGACATGGTGGCGCTGGAAAACTATTGCGATGCGACGAGCGGCACGCTGATGCGTCTCGCCACCCGCGTGCTGGGCGCCGGCATTCATGACGATCTCGCGCGCGAAGCCGGCATTGCACATGCGCTGACGGGAATCCTGCGCGCCATTCCGTTTCATGCTGTGCGCGGCAAAGTTTATCTGCCGAACGATCTGCTCGCCGCAGCCGGAACCTCGCGCGACGCAATCTTGCAAACCCATTCGGGAAAAAACCTCGCACCCGTCATCGCGCGCATTGCGGACGCCGCACGCGCGCGTCTGGCGAAAGCGCGACCGCTGCCGAAACCGGGCAGGGCACTGCCTGCCTTTCTTCCCGCCGCAACAGCATCGCTCTATCTGAAGCGCCTGACCGCGCCCGGCTTCGACTCCTTCCACGACGCGGTGGAAGTTCCGTTGTTCCGCCGCCAGTTCGCGATGCTGCGGGCCAACTGGCGCGGGCAAATTTAAGCCCTTGACGGCTTCTGCATATGTTCCTATATTGCCGGCATCCCCACATCGGAAACACCGCTGTCAAAGCGGCTCTCGGCAAACGGGATCGCTTTGCCTGCGCTTACGTGCGACGGCAAACGGCCCCCGGGGGGAGGGGCAACAAAAAGCGTCGAAAAATGAAATTCAACGATCAAGGGTTTGCGTGGAAGAAAACCGAAGACACGAGATGACCTCTCCCGTTCACATCATCGGTGGCGGACTGGCGGGCAGCGAAGCGGCTTGGGCTGCGGCGGAGGCCGGCGTCTCCGTGGTGCTGCACGAAATGCGTCCGGTGCGCGGCACCGACGCGCATCACACCGACAGCCTGGCCGAACTGGTCTGCTCGAACTCGTTTCGCTCCGACGACTGGCAGAACAACGCCGTCGGATTGCTGCATGAAGAAATGCGCCGCAGCGGCTCGCTGATCCTGCGCGCGGCGGATGCGCATCGTCTTCCGGCGGGCGGCGCGCTGGCGGTGGACCGTCACGGCTTTTCCGCCGAGGTCACGCGCGCTCTGGAAACACACGCGAACATCGTCATTCAACGCG
>DATCFN010000128.1:0-8688 GCA_036509475.1 Rhizomicrobium sp.
CGCCGCTTGCAATTCGCGATCTGCTTCGCTTTTCGTCAGGCGCAGATTGTTGCGAACCAGAAGGATGGCGGCGATCAGCAAGACAAGCAGTGCCAAAGCGGATGCGACGATGACAGCCGTGATCTCGCGCTGTTCGGCAAGGTGGCGGGCGGCTATGCGCTCATTGAGCAGTCTGCGCTCTTCGCCGAGCGCGCTGCCGATCAGCCCGCGCAAGGCTTTCATCTTCGTTTGACCTTCGCTCAGTGCGTTCAGCAGTTGCGGTGACGGCGAAGCGTTGGCGGTGCCCACGGCCAATGTGCGGTCGAGCGCGCCAAATCGCTGACCGACCAGAGCGCTAAGCTTTCCGATGCGGATCTGTTCGCTTCGGTTGTCGGCTGTCATTTGTTTCAGGGCGTCGATATCGCGCGTCGCTGCCGTGACACCGATGTTGTAAGGCGCAAGATAAGTGGGCTGATGCGTCAACAGATAGCCGCGCTGCCCGGTCTCGGCGTCCAGCACATCGGACTGAACCTTCCGCGCCTGCTCCATCACCTGATAGGTGTGCAGCACCCAGGCCTGCTGGTCGCGCTCGCCCGCGGCGGATTGAACCGCCAGAAACCCGATAACGCCAAGGATGAGAAATATCGGCGCGGCCGCCAATATGAGCCAACGATTAACCGTCAACGCCGTCCCCAAGCTACACCGCCCTCCGCTAAAACGCGCATGCCTTCTGGCGGTTCCCGCCTATTGACGATATTCGGGCGATGAAATGGTCGGAGAGAGAGGATTCGAACCTCCGGCCCCCACGTCCCGAACGTGGTGCTCTACCAGGCTGAGCTACTCTCCGATTATTGCGGGAGGCGACCTTATATAGAGCGACTATCCCGCCCGCAACCGGCCTGAAGCGGTCATTGAACCGCGACCTCCGGCCGCGCAGGATCGGGCCATGATCCTTGTCGGACAGTATGATTCCCCTTTTGTGCGGCGCGTGGCCGTATCGCTGCGGGTGCTGGGCTTTGCCTATGAGCACGACACAAGGTCGGTGTTCGGAGATTTTGACTCCATGCGGGGAACCAACCCGCTGGGGCGCATCCCGTCGCTTCTTCTCGATGATGGCGAGACCCTGCTGGACAGCGCAGCCATTCTAGACTGGCTGGACGAAACCGTGGGACCGGACCGGGCGCTGGTTCCATCTGCGGGCGCCGCTCGCCGCCGCGCGCTTCAGACCATCGCACTGGCGACCGGCGCCATCGACAAGATCGGGGCGGCGAATTACGAGCGCCTAGTCCGGCCGACCGCCTTGCGCTGGCCGGAGTGGATCGATCGCTGCCTGACACAATGCCGTGGCGGATTGGATGCGCTGGAAAAAATGGCGTGGCCGGACGGCAAGACAGATCAAACCGTCATCACCACGGCCTGCATGCTGTTCTACATCCTGAACACCGATCCCGGCTTCCTGCCGAAAGAGCGCTATCCGGCTCTGCGCGCGCTGGCGGAACGTTGTGCCGCGATGCCGGCTTTCGCGGCAACAAGCTGGAGCGATTATCAGGTGCCGCGCGCGGACTAGCGCATCAGGTGTTGGCGTCCGTCACCAGCTTGCGCAGCAAGCGGATCAAATTGGTCCGGTCGGATTTGTTCCAGCGCCCCAGTTTCTCGCCGATGATCTTTTCGCGCGCACGGTCCAGCGCCTTTGTCATGGCCAGACCTTTTTTTGTGATGATCGCCTTGCGCACCCGGCGGTCTTCGCCGGACGCTCGGGCAACGAGGCCCAGGCTCTCCAGCTTTGCGACCTGACGGCTCACCGTCGTGTGATCGCGCCCGGCCAGATCGGCCAGCTCCACCACCCCGATCGGTCCTCTTCGTTCGATCCGCACCAGAAGCGGAAAAAGCGCGCGGTCCAAGGCAATTCCGGCTTCGGCGATCAGGACGTCGTCGCGCCGCGGCTCGTTGAGGATGCCCACCACATCCAGCAAGGCGTCGTGCAGGTCGCGGACCTCATCTTTCATATGTGTAATATGCACGGTTTTCCTTGACGCCGTCCAGCACGGCTATTATGTGCATAATACACACATTGGGGCAGCGATGACCGATAGCACAACCTGCGTTCTGATCTGCGGCGCGGGCGCCGCGGGCCTGACATTGGCCATCGAGCTTGCCCGCAGGACCATAGACTTCCGCCTGATCGACAAATCCCCGGCGCCGTTCCACGGATCGCGCGGCAAAGGCATACAGCCGCGCACGCGGGAAGTGTTTGAGGACATGGGCATCGTAAACCGCATCTTCGCGGCGGGCGGTCTCTATCCCATGCAGCGCGACTACCAGAATGGCGGCTTCAAGGACGAAGCGGTGATGGAGCCCAGCCCACAGACACCGGCGGAACCGTACACGGCAGCTTTGATGCTGCCGCAATATCTCACCGAGGCAATCCTGCGCGACCGTCTCGCTGAGTTGGGACATCGCCCGCAGTTCGGCAACGAACTCGTGGGCTTTGACCAGAGCGCCAAAGGCGTAACGGCAAAAGTGAAAAGCGAGAAAGGGATCGCAACGATCCAGGCTCGTTACCTGATCGGAACGGATGGCGGGCGCAGCTTCGTGCGGCATGCGCTGGGAATCGATTTTCCCGGCAAGACGCTGGATGTGCGCGCCATCGTGGCCGACCTCGTCCTTGACGGATTGGGCGCTGATGTATGGCACCGCTGGAACAGCGGCACCGCGAACCAGATGTCACTGTGTCCTCTGCGCGGAACGACCCTGTTTCAACTGCAGGCCCCGATAGCGCTGGAAGGCGACGTCGATCTTTCCGCAAAGGGCATCGGCGCGATGATCGCGGCGCGAACAGGCCGCAAGGACATCGCGGTTCACGACGTCGTTTGGGCTTCGGCGTACACTATGAACGCGCGCCTCGCGGACCGTTACGGCGTTGGACGCGTTCTGCTTGCGGGCGACGCCGCGCATATTCATCCACCGACGGGAGGCCAGGGACTGAACACCAGTATTCAGGACGCCTACAATCTCGGATGGAAACTCGCCGCGGTTTTGAACGGCGCGCCGCAGGACGTGTTGGCGACATACGAAGCGGAACGCCGTCCGATAGCCGCCGAGGTACTGGGGCTTTCAACCAAACAACTGGACGCCGCGCGAGAACGTGGCGACATGCGCCGGGGCCGTGAGAACCACCAACTGGATCTCAGCTATCCGGATTCGGCGCTTTCACTCGAACGGCCTGCCGATCTGCGGCTACGCAGTGGCGCTCTGCGGGCTGGAGATCGCGCACCGGACGCACCCTGCCTCGGCGCGGGCGGACAAACGCTGCGGCTGTTCGATCTTTTCAAAGGCACGCATTGGACGTTGCTGGTATGCGGGCCGCAAAATCGCGCGATCGCCGCGCGGGCGGGTTTGCACATCCACACGCTGGGCGCGGATGTCGTGGATCGCGATGGCCATATCCGCACCGCCTACGGGGTCACGGACGGCCTGATCCTGGTCCGCCCCGACGGCTATGTCAGCGCGATTTTGGGAACCACGGATGTCGCCGCCCTGGAAGCCCATTTGACGCGGGTCGGGCCGGGCGGGTGAGAGGAACTGGCTGGGGCGGGAGGGATCGAACCTCCGAATGCCGGAATCAAAATCCGGTGCCTTACCGCTTGGCGACGCCCCAAAAAGGTTGCGGACCATAGAGCCTCATCTTTCGCCTTTCAACGCGGCGTGACAGGGTAAATCCAGCAAATCGTGGCGCCCGAGAGCGCCGAAGCGTCGCGGGGTTCCTTTGTCCATTCAGCTCTTTTTCATCGACAAGTTGTTGCGCGTCACAGCCAAGCGGCGCTTTCGCCGCAATCCGGACGTGATGGAGTTGCGCGCCATCATGGAAGAGATTCCGCTGCGCGCCGCGCCATCGCATGTCGCGGTCGAAAACATCACTCTGGGCGGCATCAAGACGGAGCGGCTGCGCATTGCCGGCGCGAACGAAGCCAAAGCCATTCTCTACATCCATGGCGGGGGCTTCGTTGCCGGCGTGCCGGGCAACCATCGCCCCATCACCTGGCGGCTGGCCGACAAGGTCGGCGTGCCCGTCTATACGATCGACTATCGGCTGGCGCCCGAACATCCGTTTCCGGCGGGATTGGACGATTGCGTTGCAGCCTATCGCGGTCTTCTCGACAAAGGCATCGCGGCCAAGTCCATCGTCATCGCCGGCGACAGCGCGGGCGGCAACCTGACGCTCGTCACGGCTCTGAAATTGAAAGAGCTTAACCTCGAACAGCCTGGCGGGTTGATCTGCCTCTCGCCGGCCACCGACATGGAAGGGTTCGAGTCCCGCCGCAGCAACATTTACAGCGACGCGATGTTCACGGCCGAGATGTTTGCCAGCCTGCCGCCGCTCTATTGTCCCGGCTTCGATCCTCTGAATCCGCTGATCTCGCCATGGCGTGGGGATGTCAGCGGCCTCCCGCCGACGCTTATTCAATGTTCGGGCGCCGAGATGCTGCGCGACGACAGCGTCTACATGGCCGACAAGATGAAACATGCGGGCGTGGACGTGACGCTGGAAATCTGGCCGAAGGTTTTCCACGTCTGGCAGATCATGGCCGATATCCTGCCCGAAGGGCGCAGGGCCATGGAGAAGATCGTCACATTCGCCAGAACACGCCTCGCGCAATGAAATAGAGGCCCAACACCGCGAAAAGCGCCGCCGCGACTTTGTGAATGGCGGCCATCGGCAGCCGCGCGGCGAATTTGCTTCCCATGAAGACGACGGGGATGTTGGCGAGCATCATGCCGGTGGTGCTGCCCGCGACGACCGCGAACAAGTTGGAATACCCCGCCGCCAGCGCCGCCGTTGCAATCTGCGTCTTGTCGCCGATCTCGGCGATAAAAAACGCGATCAAGGTCGCCATGAACGCGCCGCGTCCGCCCGTTGTCGTTTCGCCGTCCAGCTTGTCGGGGATCAGCGTCCAGATCGACATGCCCAGCATACTCACGCCGACGACGATGTCCAAAATGTGCGGCGTCAGATATTTGGCGAAATAAATGCCGAGAAACCCGGCCAACGCATGATTGGCGATGGTCGCAAGCAGAATGGCTGTGATAATCGGAGCCGGTTTGCGGAATTTCGCCGACAGCACGAGCGCCAGAAGCTGGGTGCGATCCCCCATCTCCGCGATGGCGACGGTCGAAAGCGAAACAAGAAAGGCTTCCATTTATTCGGCGGCGTGGCTGAACGGTTTTATTTTCGCCACTTGAGGCGCGATGTGCCTTTTGGCTTCCATCGTGTCGTGGGTGTTCTGTAGCCGCAGGAAAAAACCTTCGGACAAGCCGAAGTAACGGCACAGACGCAAATCCGTATCGGCGGTCACGTTCCGCGTGCCGTTGACGATGGCGTGAATCCGGTTCGACGGAACGCCGATAGCTTCGGCCAGCCGGTTTTGACTGATGCCAATCTCATCGAGAAATTCCGAACGCAGAATCTCTCCCGGATGGGGGTTTCTGAGCAATTTCATTCACACCACTCCAACCTCAATGATAATCCACAATTTCCACATCCGTAACGTCCCCGGCATTCCATTTGAAACAGATACGCCATTGATCGGTGACACGAATGCTGTATTCGCCTTTTCGCTCGCCTCTCAACGCTTCCGGCCTGTTTCCCGGCGGATTGCGCAAATCGTTGACCGTCAATGCCGCGTCCAGCAAGCGCAGCTTGTTCAAAGCCCGCTGATGGATATCCGACGGAAATTTCCGAACCGGAATGCCCGACCAAATCCGGGCTGTATCCTGACACCGGAATGATCTGATCATAAGGTCACTCTAGGATGATACGAGATACGTATCAAGGAGAGTTATTTGAAAACCAGGCTGATCGTTTCGGCGACGCAGGCCGGGCGTGGTTGGCCTTCGATCTCGATGGTCACTTCGTTGCGCATCTGCATCCCGCCGGACTTGGGCTCCGCGGCCAGCAATTTTGCGCGCGCACGCACCTTGCTGCCCACCGACACCATGTTGGTGAAGCGCACCTTGTCGGAACCGTAGTTGATGCCCCGCGTCACGCCTTCGACGCGCAGAAAGTCGCCGGTCAGCCACGGAATAAGGGACAGCGTCAGATAGCCATGCGCGATGGTCTTGCCGCCGGGCATTTCCTTGGCGGCGCGCGCGACATCGATGTGAATCCATTGATGGTCGCCGGTAGCATCGGCAAATTTGTTGATGCGGTCCTGGTCGATCACGACCCAGTCGGAAACGCCAGTTTCCTGACCGGCCATTTTCGGCAGGTCGTCATACGCTACGGTCTTGGTCATGCTTTCCTCCAGATGTGATCAGACAATTTTGGAATCGCGTTTGCCCCAATAGCGGTCGCGGATAAGGCGTTTGTAGAGCTTGCCGGTAGGATGGCGCGGCAGTTCGCGCTCGAAGTCCACGCTGCGCGGGCATTTGATGGCCGAAAGATTCGCGCGCGCATAGGCCATAAGCTCGTCCGCCAGCGCGGGACCGGCATCGGCCCAATTCGCGGGCTGCACCACAGCTTTCACCTCCTCGCCGAAATCCTCATTCGGCACACCGATGACCGCGACGTCCGCGACTTTGGGATGATTGATCAGAAGGTTCTCTGTTTCCTGCGGATAGATGTTCACGCCGCCGGAAATGATCATGAACGCCTTGCGGTCTGTCAGGTAAAGAAAGCCTTCTTCGTCGACTTTGCCGACATCGCCCAGCGTGGACCAATCGGGATGATCGGGATGGCGAGACTCCGCGGTCTTCTTCTTGTCGTTGTGATATTCAAACATCGTCGCCGGCGTGGCGGAGGCGAAGTAAATCGTGCCCTCTTCGCCGATAGGCACTTCCTTGCCGCCATCGGCGCAGATGTGGATTTCGCCGAGCAACGCCTTGCCGACGGTGCCGGGGTGTTTCAGCCAGTCCGCGCTGCCGACATAGCAAAAGCCGTTACCTTCGGTGCCGGCGTAGTATTCGTGGATCACCGGACCCCACCATTCGATCATTTTGCGCTTGATCTCGATGGGGCATGGCGCGGCGGCGTGGATCGCGGACGTCATCGACGACACGTCGTATTTCAGGCGCGCGTCCTCCGGCAGCTTCAGCATGCGCACGAACATGGTCGGCACCCACTGGCTGGCGTTGGCTTTGTATTTCCCGATGTATTTCAGCGCCTCTTCGGGATCGAAATGCTCCATCACGATCACCGTGCCGCCGAGGCGATGCACCGTCATGCAGTAGCGCAGAGGCGCCGCGTGATAGAGCGGTGCGGGCGACAGATAGATCGTGTCTTGGTTGAGATGAAACAGCATCGCCGCCAGTGTCACCAATCCGTTCGGTGCGTCGATCGGCAAGCCTTGCAGCGCTACCCGCACGCCTTTGGGCCGCCCCGTCGTGCCGGAGGAATAAAGCATGTCGGCGCCGCCGATTTCGTCCGCTATGCGCGCGCTCGGCAGCGCGCCGGCGGCGTCCTCATAACTTTCGTAGCCGGGGCTCGTTCCGCCGATCATCAGCAACTTCACGCCGGGCAAAAGCGCCGCCACTTCGCCGGCGACTTTCGACAGCGTGTGGCCCGCGACAAACACCTTGGCCTGGCAATCCTTGGCGATGTATTCGACCTCGCCTGCCGTCAGCCGCGACGAGATGCAGGTGTAGTAAAGACCCACCCGCTGCGCCGCCCAGCAGATTTCCAGGAAGCGGATATTGTTTTCCATGAAAATCGCGATGGCGTCGCCGGCTTTCAGGCCGAGTTTGCGAAAGAGCTGCGCGCCCTGGTTGGACCGGTCTTCCAGTTGGCGATAGGTCAATGTCTCACCGGACGCCGCCATGATGATCGCGGGCTTGTCCGGCGTATTCTGGACATGGATGGAGGGGTGCACGGCGTTTCCTTATGTCTTTTGACGACTTTACGAAATGACGGCGCGCCCGCAAACTCCAAGTCCTGCCACCGAAGCCTCCTTTCAACCTTCCCCCACGTCAGCCAACGGAAATATGACCGAGCCGCAACGCGAAACCATGAAGTTGTGGGACGGCGAGTTCTCCTATCTCGAATGGACGAACCGCGCGCCGTCGCTGCTGTTCAGCCATGCCACCGGCTTCAACGCGCAAACCTACCGCACGCTGCTGCAGCCGCTATCGGACCGGATGCACATTTACGCCACGGACCAGCGCGGCCATGGTTTCAATTCGCTGCCGGCCATTCCCGGTTCCGCAAAGGACTGGGCGATCTATCGCGACGATACGATCCGTTTCCTCGACGGGCTGGACGGCCGCCCGATGATCCTTGCGGGACATTCGATGGGCGCCACGACCAGCGTGATGGCGGCATTGCTGCGCCCCGATCTGGTGCGCGCGCTGGTGCTGGTCGAACCGGTCTTCGTGCCCGCAAAATGGAGTTGGGTTCACATCAAACGCGCGCTGAAATCCGGGCCCCGCGAAAACAATCTTGCCGACAGTGCGGAAAAACGGCGCGACACATTCGATTCATTTGAAAGCGCGGAGAACCGCTATCGCGGACGCGGCGCGTTCAAGACATGGCCGGACGCCGTGCTGCGTGACTATCTGAAAGGCGGCCTGCTTCCGACAGAAGGAAGCGACAAAATGCGCCTCGCCTGCAAACCCGCTTGGGAAGCGGAGACGTTTCGCTCCACCCTCTTCGGCATCACCAGCATGGTGGGCAGACTGCGTTGCCCTGTCACGATAATCTATGGCGGCCTCAGCAAT
>DATCFN010000129.1:0-3123 GCA_036509475.1 Rhizomicrobium sp.
CATCTCGATATCACGCGTCTGATCGCCAACCATCCAGGAGCGCGCGACATCCACACCGATATCCTCGCAGGCTTTGCGGAACAGGCCGATAGCGGGCTTGCGACAGCCACAGGCGATTTTCAGTTCGGCGCGCTCGCCGACAAAGCCGCTGTCGGGATGATGTGGGCAATAGTAAATAGCGTCGAGATAAGCATGTTGCTTGCCGAGTTCCCATTCCAGACGGCGGTGAATAGCAGCAATATCCTCTTCGCTGGCTTCCCCGCGCGCGATCACCGGCTGGTTCGACAGAACGACAAGCCGATACCCGGCATGGCGCAACTTCCGTAGCGCGGCTGCTACGCCCGAAATAAGTTCCATATCTTCCGGCCGACGCAGGAATCCCTTTTCCATATTCAGTGTGCCATCGCGATCAAGGAAAATGGTAGGAAGCGGACGGGCCGGATCAACGAGATCAATCTTGCCGGCGGCCCAATCGGCCTCGACCCGCCCCAATCTGTCTGGCGTACCCATATCCTTGATATATTCGACCGAACGGTAAGCCAGAACACGCCCCCCCGAAGTAACGAGCGCGGGCATGATATCCTGTGCGAAATCGCTTTTCCCAAGACGCTTCGCCCAAGGCCGCAACGCGTCGCGCTGTACCGCATAGAGCGCCGCATTGACCAGATTGGCGAAAACACGATCCGGCGAATGGGGGCTGGCATGAACCTGCCGCACCCAGTCGTCGCTGTCGACATCCAGAAGATCGGAATCGTACGGATGATCATTGGGATGGGCCAGCGCTGTAACGTCGGCGCCACGTTCCAGATGCCGCCGCGCCATGCGTCGCAGATCGACTGCCGCCATGACATCGCCATAGAGAAGAAAAAAACTTTTCGGCAAGGTATCCAGCGCGCGTAAAAGCGCGCCCGCATTACCTACCGGCTCGTCTTCCAGCTCGACCCGCGCATCAAGACCGAACCGGGCCCCGTCGCCGACGAAATCGACAACATGTTCACCAAGATAGCCAGCAAAAATCGTAACACTGGTTATACCGGATGCTGCAGCGAGTTCCAACTGGTGCTGCAACACCGGCTTGCCGCCGACCGGGACCAATGCCTTTGGTATCTGGCCCGTGGCGGCAGACAATCGCGTGCCCTTGCCGCCCGCGACAATAACAAGATGACCGATAGCAGCCGCCCGAACATCCACGGAAGACTGAAGCACATTGACCGGCATGGCTAGCACACCATCTGCGCGGTAATTTCGCCAACGGCGCGCAACACGGCATCGTCAGAATTCAGGGCGGGGCGCCAGCCAAGCTGTGCGAGCTTCTGTGTCGAATATCGGAAACGCGGCACATCACCCACCCAGCCGCGGTCACCGCCGGTGTAGGCGATGGTGGCGCCAGGCGCAGCTGCCGCAATGACCTGCTGCGCTATAAAGGCGACGCTGGTTCCCGCACCCTCCGGCCCGATATTAAAGACATTGCGCCGATGCGCTGCCCTGGCGACAATAAAATTCATCGCCGAGATCAATTCCGAGACATGCAGATAAGGCTTGGTCTGCGAGCCGTCACCGAAAACTCTGAGGACGCCAGGCTCGGCGCGCAAGCGCATTACAAAATCATGGATCGCCCCATGTGTCGCGCGCGGCCCGATGACATTGGGAAAACGGAATATCCAGATGGTTTCCAGAAACGTCTCGGCTGCCGCACTGAGCAGCGCTTCGCTGGCGAGTTTGGCGGCGCCGTAGTTGGAAATCGGCAATAACGGGCCCGATTCCTCGGTCAACAAATCGTCACGCTCGCCATAGATTGCCGAAGTTGAAGCGAAGGCGATTTTTTTTGCGCCTACGGCCTTGGCTGCCCGCAACACCGCATATGTCGTCTGCAATGTCCGCCGAAAGTCCACGGAAGTATCCTCGACACCCGCGGCGATATCGCTGTTGGCGGCAAGGTGCCAGATGATGTCCGGCACCCCCCTCCAGGCCGAGGCAGCGGCAAGGCATTCAACAAGCGCGGCGGGATCGCTGCAATCAACTCGAAAGAAGCCGAACGCTTCATTCTGTTCTGCTATTTCCAGATATTCAGGATTGCCGAGGGAAAAATCGTCGATACCGCTCACTGCATCACCCGCTTCCAACAGCACTTCAGCCAACTGGCTACCGATGAAGCCCGCAATACCGGTGATGAAATGATGCCTCATCAGATTATGCGTCTTTCAGCCGTTCAACTATGCCGTGTACACCTGCGGCGAATGTCGCACGACCGAACCGCGCCCGTACCGCGGCAGCCAATATTTGTCCGTCTGGCTTGGGAGCTTCCAGCATGCGTTCCAGCGCGGTGGAAATACCGTCCACGAGCACTCCGACACCTAGTGCGCCATCGCCCAACGCATCACGTGCGCCTGCCACGGACAAGCCGAGCGTGGGCGTACCGCAAGCCATCGCTTCCAGAAATACAATACCGAAGCCTTCGCCTGTCGAGGGCATGACAAAAATATCCGCCATACGATAGATGCTCGTCAGGGTTTCATAACTCGCCGCGCCTAAGAAGCGCACACGATCAGCGACGCCTTGTTCCCGCGCCAAAGATACGAGGCGCGAGACGTCATCGCCTTCGCCAAATACGCAATAGATGACATCGTGACCATGTGCTACCAGCCCGGATAATACCGCGATCACCCGGTCATGCCCCTTATAGCGTTCATCCGAACTCATGCGCCCAACCGTCAAAAGCAATTTCTCTTCCCCAAGCTGCCATGCCGCGCGTGGCGCGGAACCATCCCCCGGCGTAAATCTTTCATCGACCGTGTTGGGCAACACAAGAACGCGCTCCGGCACAAGCCTGGCCCAACCAAGAACGCAGACGCGCGTATAACGCGAAACGCAGAGTATAAGATCGGCGGCTTCCACAGCAAATACGGTCAAGCGTGAAGGTCGCACCCACGCTTCAATGCCGTGCATCTGCATGATGATTTTCGCGCCCAGCAATCGCGCTATCAGCAAGGTCAACGGCGCCAGATGCAGATGGCCACAAAATACGACATCGTATCGCCGGCCTGACACCATCCTCAAAGCAGCGAAAATATATCTGATGCGCCCGGCGCATGACGGTAACTGCCGGATGCCGGCTGGCGGCGC
>DATCFN010000130.1:0-5647 GCA_036509475.1 Rhizomicrobium sp.
CGGTCGCACCCAACTGTCCCGAATGATAGCCGCCCAGCAACAGATCGGTACTGCCGGAGCCGATCTCCACATCGGTGTCGAAGCCCTGGAAATTGTGATCGCCGGTGGGCAGCTTGGCGCCGAAGATGATGCCGGTGGACATGTCCGGCGAGAAACCGGAATAGACCCCCATCAGTCGCACATCGCCGATAGAACCATGATCGGAATTCACCAGCGAACCGCTATCGGTCGAAGCGAGCGAGCGTTGCGTGTAAGGCAGTTCGCCCATCACGCCCCACTCATCGTTGAACATGTATTGGCCGCCCGCGAGATAGAAATTTGAGCGGATGCGCTTGTCGGTATTGTCCGCGGCGGGCGCGCGGGAGCTTCCGCTCCAATTGCGCGTCTGGTCGAGCAGGTCGTATTCGAGGAACGTCGTGCCGCCGGGGCCGCTGGGCAACAGGGAGCTGGTCCCGACGTCGAAAACCGAGCAGCCGCAGGCACACGCCAATGCCGGACTGGCCGCCGACAAAGCCAGAATTCCACACAGTATCGCCGGCGCAAACCGCGCGCCCACACGCCGCAACATCAGGCCGTTCCCCTATCGATCGGGGCGGAATATGTCTGCGCCCCATACTCTGGTAGGGTGTAACGCGATGACGCACAAAGACCCAAAACTGATTTCCCGCCTGTCCCGCATCGAGGGACAGGTGCGCGGCGTCGCACGCATGGTCGAGGAAGAGCGCTATTGCATCGATGTGCTGGACCAGATCCAGGCGATCAAGGCGGCACTGAAAAAGGTCGAAGAGGAAATCCTCAAGAGTCATTCGGCGCATTGCGTGGCCCACGCCATTCATTCGGGCGACGTCGACGACCAGAAGAAGAAATTCGCCGAACTTGTGGAATTGTTCGGCCGCTATTCGCGCTGAAGGAAACGACGATGTCCAAAACCGCTTACGACTTCACATTCAAATCCATCGACGGCAAGCCGTTGCCCTTTTCCACCTTCAAGGGCAAAGCCGTGCTGGTGGTGAACGTCGCCAGCGCCTGCGGGCTGACGCCGCAATATTCCGGCCTCGAAGCCTTGTGGAAAGAGAAAGGCGGCAAGGGCCTTGTCGTGCTTGGCGTGCCGGCCAACGATTTCGGCGCGCAGGAGCCTGGCACAGAAAACGAGATAAAGACGTTCTGCGAAACCCGCTTCAACGTCGATTTCCCGATGACGGCGAAAGAACACGTCATCGGCGGAGAGGCGCATCCGTTTTACAAATGGATCGCCGGCGAACTCGGCGAAGACGCCGCGCCGAAGTGGAACTTCCACAAATACCTGATCGGCAAGGATGGCGCGATTGCCGGCACGTTCGGATCGCGCACCGCACCGAACGACGCGGCGATGAACGCCGCGATCGATGCGGCCTTAAAGTAACTTCCAGCGCGCAGGCGTCGAGCGAGGGGAATCCGCTATCCCGCGGCCCTTGCCGCGATACGGATTTCGATGCGCCGGTTGCGCGGTTGGCTCACATGATCCCCGGTCTGAACCTTGAGCACCGTCTCGCCATAGCCCGTCGCCTGCAGGCGCGATAGCGGCACGCCATCTTTCACCAACTGTCCGCCGACCGTGTAAGCGCGCTTGCGCGACACGGTCATGTTCTGCTCCGCCGATCCAGTCGTGTCGGTATAGCCGTTGATGAAGACGGCGGAGTGATCGTAGCGGCGCAGCACGGGCGCGATGGCGGCGAGAATGCGCTGCGCGGAGTCCGTCAGATTGAGCGTATTGCCTTCGAACAGATCGTCGCTGCGGAGGTTGAGGACGATGTCGTCGCCCGGCCGCGCGACGAGAACGCCCAGGCCATGCAGCGCACGGCGAAATTCCTGCTCCTGATTGTCCATATAGGAGCCGATCATCGCGGTCTTGAGAGGTCCGGCGCTGGCGACCTTTGGCGGCGGTCCAGGCTGGTGCGGCGTATTCGCCGGCGGCGTCGGCGCCTGATAGGGCTGCATCGGCGTCGCTTCGCCGGGCGGTGGGGGCGGCGGGCCGTAATTGTCATGATAGCGCGGGCCGCCACCGCAGGCGGCGAGCATCAGGCATGTGGCGGGCACCAGAATTCGCTTCATAATCGTCTCCGTTTGCGGGCCATCCAAACCTCCAAATAAGGCATGGATTTGTCGGAATGCCGCTCGCCGATTAACAATGCCGCCGCCGATATTCACACAACAGGGAGAGAAACATGAATCTGTTCGATCTGACGGGCAAAGTGGCCCTCGTCACCGGTTCCACCAAGGGCATCGGCGAGGCCATCGTGCATCGCCTCGCAGAACACGGCGCGAAAGTCGTGGTATCGAGTCGCAAGGCAGATGCCTGCGAAAAAGTCGCCGCCGACATCAACAAGGAATGCGGCAAGGAAATGGCGGCGCCCATTCCCTGCAACATCAACTACAAGGAGCAGCTTCAGAACCTCGTGGCGCAGACGCGCGCCAAGTGGGGCAAGATCGACATTCTCATCGGCAACGCGGCGCTCAATCCTTATTACGGCCCGCAGATGGATATTCCCGACGAAGCCTTCGACAAGGTGATGGACGCGAACATCCGATCCAATCACTGGCTCTGTCAGTTGGTGCTGCCCGAGATGGTGGCGCGCAAGGACGGCTCCATCATCATCGTGTCGTCGATCGGTGGCTTGCGCGGCTCGCCGGTCCTTGGCGCGTACTGCATCTCCAAGGCGGCGGATATGCAGCTTGCGCGCAACATCGCGGTCGAATACGGCCCGCACAACATCCGCGCCAACTGCATCGCGCCGGGCCTGATCAAGACCGATTTCGCGAAAGCCTTGTGGGACAATCCCGAAACGCTGAAGCGTTCGACCGCCGGCGCACCGCTGCGCCGCATCGGCGAACCGGATGAGATCGCGGGCGCGGCCGTGTTCCTGGCATCAAAAGCCGGATCGTTCACGACGGGCCAGACCATCGTTTGCGACGGCGGCGCCACGATTTAGTTGCCATGGGAGAATTCTGCGAATTCGTCATGGCCGGGTTGATCCCGGCCATCCATCACCTCCTCTGCAAGACGGAGGCAATGGATGGCCGACACAGGGTCGGCCATGACGATTGCTGATAGTGAAAATACTTTGGGGGGAAACCAGTGAAACACATCGCTTTATTCGCACTGCCTGTTCTGCTGCTTGCATCCAGCGGAGCGCGCGCCGACGACAGGATCGACTGCAAATCGCAGAGCCTCAACCAGATGCAACTCGATCAATGCGCGGGCATGGATTTTCAGAAGAGCGACGCCAAGCTCAACGCGCTCTACAAGACGCTGATGACGAAATACGACGCGCCCAACGGCGCGCTTCTGAAATCAGCGGAGAAGGCATGGCTCGCCTATCGCGACGCCGAATGCGCGTATGAGACCAACCTGACGGTTGGCGGCACGATCAATCCGATGATGGATACGATGTGCCGCACAACCAAGACCGATGCCCGCGTCAAGGAACTGAACGCCCAGCTTCATTGCGAAGAGGGCGATCTGTCCTGCAACATGCCGTTGAAATAGGCCTTACAGCCCCAGCACGTTTTCCGCCGTCTTGAACGGAATCTTCTGCGCCTCGGCGACCGCGCCGTAGGTCAACGTGCCTTTATAGACGTTCAACCCCGCGCGCAGATGCGCGTTCTTCTTCATCGCCTCTTCCGGGCCCTGCTGGGCCAGCGCGATGGTGAAAGGCAACGTCGCGTTGTTGAGCGCGAAGGTCGACGTGCGCGCCACGCCGCCGGGCATGTTCGCAACAGCATAGTGCACGACGCCATCCACCATATAGGTCGGATCGGCATGGGTGGTGGCGTGCGAAGTTTCGGCACAGCCGCCCTGGTCGATGGCGACGTCCACGATGACAGAGCCTTTTTTCATCTCGCTCACCATCTTGCGGGTGATGAGTTTGGGCGCGGCGGCACCCGGCAGCAGCACGCCGCCGATGACGAGATCTGCGCCGACCACATATTCCTCAACCGCGTCGATGGTCGAAAACACCGTGTTCAGCATCGCGCCGAATTGCAGGTCGAGTTCGTTCAGCCGGTGCAGCGACACGTCCAGGATGGTGACATGCGCTTCGAGCCCCATCGCCATGCGCGCCGCATTGGTGCCGACGACACCGCCGCCGAGCACGACCACCTTCGCCGCCGGAACGCCCGGCACGCCGCCGAGCAGCATGCCGCGTCCGCCTTGCGCTTTTTCGAGCGAGTGCGCGCCGGCCTGAATGGACATGCGGCCCGCGACTTCGCTCATCGGCGCCAACAACGGCAGTCCGCCGAAACGATCCGTCACGGTTTCATAAGCGATGCAGATTGCGCCGCTGGCGAGCAGGGCTTTGGTCTGCTCCGGGTCGGGCGCCAGATGCAGATAGGTGAACAGCGTCTGGCCGGCGCGCAGGCGTTTGATTTCAACCGGCTGCGGCTCCTTCACCTTCACAATCATGTCGGCGCTGGCGAACACTTCATCGGCGTTCGGCAGAATCTTCGCGCCGACGCGCGTATAGGCCGCGTCATCGAGGCCGATGCCGTCGCCCGCTTTCGTCTCGACGAAAACTTCGTGGCCGCGCGATGTCAGTTCGCGCACGGCGGCCGGCGTCATGCCGACGCGATATTCGTGGTTCTTGATTTCCTTCGGAACACCGACGCGCATGGAATCCTCGCTAAGTTTTTAGGCCGACCAGCGGCTCCTGGCCTCCAGGATTGCAACGAAGAAGAAAACGACGAATTCGATGATCGCCGCGTCCTGGAGAATTTGCGCGTCGATTACCCGATTTGTCGCGGCGAGCAAAGCGGTAGACGCAATATAGAGCAGGTCGGTCAGAACCGCCGGTGCGACAAGCACGAAAATGACGAGCAACAGCCGTTTTAGCGCAAGCATCGTTCGCTCTCAGGACAGACGCTTCAGAACCCCGCGCACGCCATCGACAATTTTGCCGATCTCGGATTCGGTCACGATCAGCGGCGGCGAAAGCGCGATGGTGTCGCCGCCAACGCGGATGACGAGATTCTCTTCGGCAAATGCCAGATGGATCGCGTCCAGACCGCGCTTGCCCACGCCCTGCGGCGCGGCTTCAAGTTCGATGCCAGCCGCCATGCCGACATTGCGGATGTCGGCCACGAACGGCGCGCCTTTCAACGTGTGAACCGCGTCCTGGAAAATCGGCTCCATCTTCAACGCGCGTTCGAACAGTCCTTCGTCGCGATAGATGTCGAGCGTCGCCAGACCCGCCGCGCAGGCGAGCGGATGCGCGGAATACGTATGGCCGTGGAAAAGCTCGATCTGGTGTTCCGGCCCCGACATGAAAGCGTCGTGGATTTTGTTGGAGACGACGCAGCCGCCAAGCGGGACCGTTCCGCAGGTAACGCCTTTGGCGAAATTGATGATGTCCGGCGTCACGCCATAGCGTTCGGCTGCGAAACCGTAGCCCATGCGGCCGAAGCCAGTGATCACCTCATCGAAGATCAGCAGGATACCGTGCTTGTCGCAGATCGCGCGCAGGCGCTTCAGGTAATCCTTCGGCGATGCATAAACGCCGCCCGATCCCGAGAACGGCTCCACGATGACCGCCGCGATCGTCTCGGCACCGTGCAACGCGACAAGACCCTCAAGCGCATCGGCATAATCCGCGCCCGTTTCCGGTTCGCCCTT
>DATCFN010000131.1:0-2820 GCA_036509475.1 Rhizomicrobium sp.
TTCGCGATCATCTCGCATCCCGACGCAGGCAAAACCACGCTGACCGAGCATCTTCTGCTGCTCGGCGGCGCCATCCGCGCGGCCGGTCAAGTGAAGGCGCGCGGCGAGGCGCGGCGCGCGAAATCGGATTGGATGAAGATCGAGCAGGAGCGCGGCATCTCGGTCACCAGCGCCGTGATGACGTTCGAATATGGCGGCGCGATCTTCAACCTGCTCGACACGCCGGGCCATGAGGATTTCTCCGAAGACACCTACCGCACGCTGACCGCCGCCGACAGCGCGGTGATGGTGATCGACGCGGCCAAGGGCATCGAAGCGCAGACGCGCAAGCTGTTTGAGGTTTGCCGCCTTCGCGACATTCCGATCATGACCTTCATCAACAAAATGGACCGCGAGGCGCGCGATCCGCTGGAACTGCTGGACGAGATCGCGGACCAGTTGCAGCTCGACTGCGCACCGATGATGTGGCCGGCGGGCATGGGACTGAACTTCAAGGGCACTTACGATCTCTACGCCGACGATTTCTCCGTCTTCGGCAAGAACGAAAAAGTCGGCCCTGACGCGATGCTGGCGATGATGCCGGACGATGTCCGCGCAAAATTCGAGGAAGAGGTGGAGTTGGCGCGCGCAGGCCTGCCGCGCTTCGATCTCGGCGCCTATCACGGAGGCCATCTGACGCCGGTGTTCTTCGGTTCGGCGCTCAAGAATTTCGGCGTCAAGCCGCTGATCGCAGCGCTGGCCGAATACGCGCCGCCGCCGCGCGCGCAAACGGCGAAGGGCCGCGAGATCAAGCCCGGTGAAAACGAAGTCACAGGCTTCGTGTTCAAGGTTCAGGCGAATATGGATCCGAACCATCGCGACCGCGTGGCGTTTCTGCGTTTGGCATCAGGAAAATTCCGTAGAGGCATGAAGCTGAAACAGTCCGGCACCGGCAAGCAACTCAGCGTCCACAATCCGATCCTGTTCTTCGCGCAGGAACGCGAGACGGTGGACGAGGCATGGCCCGGCGACATTATCGGTATCCCGAACCATGGCGTGCTGCGCGTCGGCGATACCTTGTCGGAGACGGGCGAGGTTTTGTTCACCGGTATTCCGAATTTCGCGCCGGAAATCCTGCGCCGCGTGCGTCTTGGCGATCCGATGAAGCAGAAGCATCTGACGCGCGCGCTGGAGAGTCTTGCCGAAGAAGGCGTGACGCAAGTGTTCAAGCCGATGCTGGGCGCGCAATGGATTGTCGGCGTCGTCGGTAATCTGCAGCTTGACGTGCTGAAGTCGCGCCTGCGCAACGAATACGATCTCGACGCCGATCTGGAGGCATCGCCTTACGACACGGCGCGCTGGGTGACGGGCGACGAAGCGGAACTGGAAAAACTCACCGCCACCTATCGCAACCAGATGGCGACCGACCGCGACGGCGCGCCGGTATTCCTAGCCAAGAGTGCGTGGGAGTTGGGCTATGTCGCGGACAAGCTGACCAAGCTCAAATTCGCCAAGACGCGTGAGCGGAGCGACGTGCACGCTGAGTGATGCTGTGGCTTAGGACAGTGGAGGATTCGTGGAAAATCATGGGCTGCCGACCGGGATAGATCATCTCAAATTGATCGGTGCTGGCGGAACGACTACCCGACAAAATACATTTAAGGGCATCGGAACAGACACCGACGAACTTTCCGTATTCGGAACGAGCCTTTGCGCGCTCTATCAGGCAGCCACTTGTCACAGAAAATGCCATCGGGGATCACACATTCTCGAATCGCTGTCTGGACGCTCATACAATTTAGCCTGTGCCGCATTCACTTTGTTGACGTTGGGATACTATGACGAGGCACTCAATTTAGTTCGCAGTATGGGCGAAATTGGAAATCTCATCATGCTTTCGGTAGTTAATAAAGATGCGATCAAAAAGTGGATTGAATCAGATAGATCAACTCGATTGAAAGATTTTTCGCCGATGAAAGTGAGGAAAGCTTTAGAAGCAAAGGGCGACGCCCCTCTCATCGCGGAATATGATTGGTATATTGATCTGTGCGAAAAATATACGCATCCGACCCCAGGTACTCGTCCCAACATGCACACCGGGCAAAAATCCCATGCTGGTGGGGTGTTTCAAAAAGATGGATTTGATTTGGCGATTGGTGAACTATCCACAATCACAATATCTATAGCTATGCTGATTTGCCGCTACTTCGAGTTCGACGATCTTTTTGCGGAAATCGTTGGATTGGTACGGGGGCTAGACGACGCACAAAGCTCTTAGCGCGCTAGCAACGGCGAAAGCCTAGCAGATTCACGCAGCGTTGCGCGTGCGCCAGTAGTCCAGCAGGCGCTCGGCGCCGGTTTGCGGTATGGCGTCGAAACTGGAGAGACGCTCGCGCGCGGCGCTCAAGGCTGACCCGGTTTCGGTGAGAACGGCGAGCGCCGAGAACGTCGCGCGACCCAAATGCGCGCCTTTGCACGCGACGGCCAGCGCGCGGCCGGAATGATCGTGCAGGATATTGTCCGCCGTTGTGCGCTCGATCCCGAATAGGCGGGCGAAGGCGTCGGTGAATTCGCCGTGCGGCTTGCCGCGCGCCGCCGCGATCAGCGCGGCCTCGTCGGTGTGGCTGTCATGCGGCCGGCTGCCGCCGTCCAGCAAGGCATTACGAAGCACAATGGCATCGCGCGCATCGTCCGGCGAGTCGAAATAGAATTCGTTGAGAAGCGTGACGGGTGTTTCCTGATGCGCGGCAAGTTTCGCGGCCAGCGCGCGG
Source organism: Rhizomicrobium sp. (assembly GCA_036509475.1). Taxonomy (GTDB): domain Bacteria; phylum Pseudomonadota; class Alphaproteobacteria; order Micropepsales; family Micropepsaceae; genus Rhizomicrobium. The sequence continues at coordinate 2,751 of DATCFN010000131.1, forward strand.
CGTGTGTCTTCGTCGATGCCGCGCACGGTTTTTTCCAGCAGCGCCTCGAACGGCTCGCGCATCGCGGCGG
>DATCFN010000132.1:0-5544 GCA_036509475.1 Rhizomicrobium sp.
TCGTTCACGACGATGGGCGTCTTGCGGATTTTCTGGACGTAGTCGATGGCCACGGCCAGCGCGTGATCGCCCGTCTGCTTGCCGCGAATGACTTCGACGAGGCCCATGCGATCTACTGGCGAGAAGAAATGCACGCCGATGAACAATTCCGGCCGGTCGCTGGCTTCCGCGAGGCCGGTAATCGGCAGCGTGGAGGTGTTCGAGCCGAACACCGCGCCCTTCTTCATCACGGCGCAGGCTTTCTTCGTGGCCTCGGCTTTCACCGCGCGGTCCTCGAACACCGCTTCGATGACAAAAACGACATCCTTCAACGCGGCGAAATCGGCGGTGGTGTGGATATGCGAAAGCACCTCGCCCTTTTTCTCCAGCGTGGATTTTCCACGCTCGATGGCCTTGTCGAGAATGCCCGCGACATGATCCTTGCCGCCTTGTGCTTTCTCCGCTGTGGTGTCGACCAGCACGACCTCGATGCCGGCCAGCGCCGACACATAAGCAATGCCGCCGCCCATGACGCCCGCGCCAAGGATGCCGACGCTTTTCACGTCGGTCTTGGCTTCGTTGTGCGGACGGCGCGCGCCCTTGCCCAGATCCTGCATCGACAGGAACAGTGTGCGGATCATGTTGCGGCTTTCCGGCAAGCTCATCAGCTTGGTGAAATAGCGCGCTTCGATGCGCAGGCCCGCGTCGATCGGCACCTGAATGCCTTCATAGACACAGGACATGATGAAGCGTTGCGCGGGATAGTTGCCGTAGCTTTCCTTGCGCAACATCGAGTTGCCCATCGTGAACGTCTGCGAGCCGCCGGCCGTATAAGGTCCGCCGCCGGGAAGTTTGAAATCCTTCGCGTCCCAGGGCTGCGCCGCTTTGGGATTGGCTTTCACCCACGCCTTCGCGTTCGCGACAAGATCGGCCAGCGGCACGACCGCGTTGACGAGTTTCAGGCCAAGCGCCTTTTGCGGATCGACCGGCGTGCCTTGCAGGAGGAGCGGCAGCGCGGCCATCACGCCGAGCAACCGCGGCAGACGCTGCGTACCGCCGCCGCCGGGCAGCAGTCCGACTTTCGCTTCCGGCAGGCCGAGTTGGATTTTCGGATTGTCGGCGACGACGCGGTAGTGACAGGCGAGCGTGACTTCCAAGCCGCCGCCCAGCGCCAATCCGTTGATCGCGGCGGCGACCGGCTTGCCGCAGGTTTCGAGTTTGCGGAAGGCCTTGTGGAATTCCATCATGCCTTTGTAGCGCGCAGCCAACGCCTCTTCGGCGCTCTGCGTTTTGCCGCCCGCCGCGCTGGCGCCGGATTCCATCTCGTCCAGCGCCGCACCGGCGCAGAAGCCGTTCGATTTGCCGGATGTGATGACGAGGCCTTTGATCGTGGTGTCGCTCGACACTTTGTCCACCACCGCCAGCAGATCGGCGATGGTCGTGTTGGTCAGCACATTCATCGTGCGGCCTGGCACGTCCCAGATCAGCGTGACGATGCCGTCCGCGTCCTGATCCCATTTGAAGTTTTTGAGTTCCATGGTGGTGATCCTTCTATCTCTTTTCCTCCCCCGCCGGTGCGGGGGAGGTGGACGGCGATGCTTTTGCATCGCCGGACGGAGGGGGTGTGTGGCTCAATATCATTTCGCACACCCTATCCAAATTTCTGTAAACATTGTCATTGGTGACACGGAGGACACTCCAGCCACGCATCTTCATGTATTCGTCGCGTCGTCGGTCATAGGCAATTTCGGCATCGGTTGAATGCGTGGCGCTTTCCACTTCTAAAACCAACATTGCGGCGACGCATGCGAAGTCGGCGATGAACGGTCCGATAGGATGCTGGCGGCGAAAATGCGCACCATGCTTTTCCTTCAACCGCAATCGGGACCACAGCATCACTTCAGCCTCCGTCATTTCGCGGCGGAGCGCTTTGACATGCGGTCGCGATTTTTTTTCACCTCTCCTCACACCCCCTCCGTCACGCTGCGCGTGCCACCTCCCCGCAACGGCGGGGGAGGAACCTAAACTCTCTCGATAATCGTGGCGGTGCCCATGCCCGCGCCGACGCAGAGCGTGACGAGCGCGGTGTTCAGGTTGCGGCGCTCCAGCTCGTCCAGCACCGTGCCCAGGATCATCGCGCCGGTGGCGCCGAGCGGATGGCCCATGGCAATGGCACCACCATTCACGTTGATCTTGTCGTGGCTGATGCCGAGCTTCTGCATGAAGCGCAATACGACGGAGGCGAAGGCTTCGTTGAGTTCGAAGAGATCGATGTCCTTCGCCGTCATGCCGGCGCGCTTCAGCACCTTCTCGGTGACGTAAGACGGTCCCGTCAGCATGATCATCGGCTCGCTGCCGATGGAGCCGAACGCGCGGATGCGCGCGCGCGGCTTCAGGCCGGCGGACTTGCCCGCGTCCTTTGTGCCCATCAGCACGGCGGCTGCGCCGTCCACGATGCCCGACGAATTGCCGGCGTGGTGGACATGATTGATCTTCTCGACCTGCGGATAGCGCTGCTGCGCCACCGCGTCGAAGCCCGCGAAATCGCCAAGCTGCGCGAAGGCGGGGTTGAGCGATGCCATCGACTGCATGGTGGCGTCGGGGCGCATGTGTTCGTCGTGGTCCAGAATGGTTTGGCCCAGAATGTCCTTCACCGGCGTGACGGATTTTTTGAAGTAACCGTTCTTCCACGCATTGGCGGCGCGCTTCTGGCTTTCCACCGCATAGGCGTCCACGTCGTCGCGGCTGATGCCGTCCAGCGTTGCGATCAAGTCCGCGCCGATGCCCTGCGGCGAAAAGTAACTCTTGAACGCGATGTTGGGATCGACCGACCACGAACCGCCCGACGCACCCATGCCGACGCGGCTCATGCTTTCGACGCCGCCGCCGACGGTCATGTCGGACTGGCCGCTCATGATCTGGCCCGCCGCCATGTTGCAGGCTTCGAGGCCGCTGGCGCAGAAGCGGTTGATCTGCACGCCCGCCACGCTGTCGGCGTAATCGGCATTCAGCACGGCGAGGCGCGCAATGTCCGCGCCCTGCTCGCCCACCGGATCGACGCAGCCGAACACGACGTCATCGACCAGGCCAGTATCGAGATTGTTGCGGTCGCGGATGTTCTTGAGCACCTGCGTGCCCAGTTCCAGCGCCGTCACTTCGTGCAAGCTGCCGTCTTTCTTGCCCTTGCCGCGCGGCGTGCGCACGGTGTCGTAAACAAAACAATCGGTCATGGGATTTCTCCTTAGAAGGACTTACAGGCTGCGCGCGATGAGCAGCTTCATGATCTCGTTGGTGCCGCCATAGATGCGCTGCACGCGGCTGTCGGCATACATGCGCGCGATAGGATATTCGTTCATGTAGCCGTACCCGCCGAACAACTGCAGGCATTCGTCCACGATTTCGCATTGCAGATCGGAGAGCCACATCTTCGCCATCGACGCCATGGTGGCGTCCAGCTTCTTTTCCAGATGTAACCCGACGCAGTGATTGACGAACACTTTGGCGGCGGTCGCCTTGGTCTTGCATTCGGCCAGCTTGAACTGCGTGTTCTGGAATTCGATCAGCGCCTTACCGAAAGCCTTGCGCTCTTTCACATAGGCAATCGTTTCGGACAGCGCGCGCTCGATCACGGCGATGGCCTGCACCGCGATGATGAGGCGCTCTTGCGGGAGCTGCTGCATCAACTGAATAAAACCGCGCCCCTCGTCCATACCGATGAGATTTTCCGGCGGCACGCGCACGTCGTCAAAGAAAAGTTCGGCGGTGTCGTTCGCCTTCTGGCCGATCTTGTCGAGAATCTTGCCGCGCCGGAATCCTTCGCAGCCGTCCGCCTCTACGCAAACCAGCGAAATGCCCTTCGAACCCTGTTTCGGGTCCGTCTTGGCAACAACGATGATGAGATTCGCCGTGCCGCCATTGGTGATGAACGTCTTGCTGCCGTTGATCCTGTACTGATTGCCGTCTTTCACGGCCGTCGTCTTCACACCCTGAAGATCGCTGCCGGTGCCAGGCTCGGTCATCGCGATGGCGCCGACCAGTTCGCCCGTCGCCATGCGCGGCAGCCAGCGTTTCTTCTGTTCTTCCGTGCCGTAGTGGAGGATATAGGGCGCGATAATGCCGTTGTGCAGCACGATGCCCCAGCCATCGACGCCGAGCTTGCCAAGCTGTTCAGCGAGCACCGCGTCATGCGCAAAGCTGCCACCCGCGCCACCATATTCTTCCGGCACTTCGGTGCAGAGAAGTCCCGCCGCGCCCGCTGTGTTCCACAGCGAACGATCGACCTGATGATTGGCGATGTATTTCTCTGCGTTCGGAACGGCCTCGCGCTCCAGAAATTTCGTTACGCCGTCTTCGAAGATGCGCAAATCCTCCGTCATCCATGACGGCGATTCAACCTGGAGCGGATTCATCTATTCCGCCGCCGGCATGACGGAGTAACCCGTCATCTTCACGCGCGGCGGATTCTGCTCGGCGTGATGGTCGGCAAGGAAATTGTCGGCGCGCGTAACCGCCAGCTTCAATTCGGCGATGGACTCGTCGATATCCTTGCGCTGCGCTTCCAGCGCGACGATGCGTTCGGCAAACTTCTTGCGGCTATGCTGGCACTGCGCGACGCCGTGATCCTCGGAATTGTAGAGATCGAGAATTTCGCGGATTTCGCCGAGCGAGAAACCAACGCGGCGTCCGCGCAGGATCAGCACCAACCGCGCGCGGTCGCGCTGCGAATAGATGCGTGACTGGCCCTGGCGTTCGGGCGCGAGCAGCCCCTCGTCCTCGTAGTGGCGCAAGGTGCGCGAGGTGACGCCCATTTCCTTGGTGAGCTGGCGAATGGAGAAAGTACGGCCCATGACATCTATCTCGAACCCGGGCGTATCGCCTCTGTGGTCCGGTCCCTAGCGTTTCCGGGCAGGATTCCTAAGTGACGTTTACGTGCACGTCAACATCGGTAATTTAATTACAAACCGGGGCAGAGCCGCCTTGTCCCTGCGAAAAGCAAATGGCCGGGTCGAAACCCGGCCATTGCCAAAATACCGCGTGTTGCCGCGATCAGGCGGCGGCGCGAACCGGCTCGCTTTCGCGCGCCAGATTCTCGTCGGCGAAATCCCAGTTCAGAATCTTCTTCAGCACGGCTTCCAGGTATTTCGGCCGCTCATTCTGATAGTCGAGATAATACGCATGCTCCCAGACATCGACCGTGAGAAGCGCGTTGACGTCTTTCGACATCGGGTCCATCGCATTTGCGGTTTTCTCGACCGAGAGTTTTCCGTTCTTCGACACCAGCCACGCCCAACCGGAACCGAATTGCGTTTTGCCCGCCTCGGCGAGGTCTTTGATCAGCTTGTCGGCGCCGCCGAATTCCTCGATGGCGGCTTTGAGCGCGCCTTTCGGCGTGGACGGTTTTGGCGAAAGGCTGCGCCAATAAAAATCGTGGTTCCAGACCTGACCGGCATTGTTGAAAATCTTCTTTTCCGCATCGCCCTCCTTGCCCGCGGTTTCGCGAACGATCTGTTCCAGTTTCATATCGACATAGCGTGTGCCCGGAACCAGCTCGTTCAAGGTTTTCAC
>DATCFN010000133.1:0-3955 GCA_036509475.1 Rhizomicrobium sp.
CCGCTTCCGCCCAGGCGACGACCTACACCCTGGCCGCGACGCCCTCGACGGTGGAGTGGGGACACTATGACCCAGCGACCAAGCCCGTCCTGACCATCAAGTCCGGCGACACGGTGGTCTTTGACACCCTGATCACCAACAGCCCCAAGGGCCTGGAAAAGGCGGGGGTGCCGGCGGACCAGGTCCAGGCCTCGCTCAAGGCGATCTTCGATCAGGTCAAGGATAAGGGCCCGGGCGGACACATCCTGACCGGTCCGGTCTATATCGAGGGCGCGGAACCCGGCGACACGCTGGAGGTGCGGATCGTCAAGATCGATCTGGCGATTCCTTACGCCTATAACGGCTTTCGCTACGGGCTGGGCATTCTGACCGACGACTATCCGTATTCGCGCACCAAGATCATCCCGCTCGACAAAGTGAAGATGATCGCGCATTTCGGCCCCGGCATCGACATCCCGCTGCATCCGTTCTTCGGCAGCATGGGCGTCGCGCCGCCAGCCGGTTTCGGCCGCTACGCTTCGGGTCCGCCCACGATCATCGGCGGCAACATGGACAACAAGGAACTGGTCGCGGGCACAACTCTTTATCTGCCGGTGTTCAACAAAGGCGGGCTGTTCCAGATTGGCGACGGCCATGCCGGACAGGGCAACGGCGAAGTCGATGTGACGGCGCTGGAAACGTCGCTGATCGGCACGCTGCAATTCATCGTGCATCACGACATGCACATCAAATATCCGCGCGCGGAAACACCGACGCATTATATCGCGATGGGTTTCGACGACGACCTGTCCATCGCTGCGCACAAGGCGGTGCGCAACATGGTGGACTTCCTGGAAACGGACAAAGGCCTTTCGCCGGACGACGCCTATATGCTGACCAGCGTGGCCGGCGACGTGGACGTCACAGAGATCGTGGACAACAACAAAGGCGTCCACGTGATGATGCCCAAGAAGATATTCACGAAATAGCCTTATTCCCGCTCTGGTACAGTTGCATCAAATACGGAACACGGCCTTGCACCACGCGTTGCGGTTGTATGGGCGAGCATCCAAAAACCGTGCGACCGGAAACGAGGTCCGACTATCTTCTGCGCAAAGGCCACGAAGCCAGCGCGGAAGCCGCGCGCACGTCTTGCGCAGAAACGCGCCATCGCCTGATGCTGGAAGCGGAAGCCTATTGGTGCCAATCGGTCGCCGCACTCGAACTGATGCGATAATCAGACCTTCGCGATGCGGATCGTCTCATCGACCAATGCGTCGAGCGCGTCGATAGAGGGAAGCGTCACGCCTTCGGGTGGACCGAGCACGGACAGTTCGGTGCAGGCGATAAGATAGGCGTCGGCCTGCAGCGATTTCGCCACCGCCGCATAATCCGCGCGGTGCTGCGGCGTCACGGCGTTCGCCTTCACGGCGCGAATGACGCCGAGCATCTTCTCTTCACCGGCCACATCGGGAAACAACGCGTCGAACCCGGCGTCTTTCAGCCGCGCCGCATAGAGGCCGACTTTCTGCACTGCGGGCGAGGCCAGCATGCCGACGGCGCGCGGCCGTGGCGACAGCGCCGTCAATCGCGCGATCGCGAGCGCTACCATGTCCAGCACCGGAATCGAAACCGCCTTTGCGATCGCGGACAGATAGTAATGCGCCGTGTTGCAGGGGATGGTGAGAAAATCCGCGCCCTGTTTCTCCAATCCCCGCGCCATCGCGATCAGCGTGGGCAACGGATCTTCGCCGCCGCCTTCGATCAGCGCCGCGATGCGCGACGGTATTTTCGGATTGTTGTCGACCAGAACGTGAAGGTGATCAGCGTCGTCGCGCGCCGGAACGCCGGCGACGAGACGGCGCAGGAAATCCACCGTCGCTTCCGGCCCCATGCCGCCGATGACGCCGACGACCTTCTCAGCCATCACGCATAACCGGGCAGATCGAGCGCATCGGCATAGCCGAACAATCCCGCCGATCCGCCGGTGTGCAGGAAGACGACATCGCTGTCTTTCGGGAAGAAACCCTTGCGCACATGATCGAGCATGCCGTCGAAGCCTTTGCCTGTGTAAACCGGATCGAGCAGGATGCCTTCGAACCGCGCCGCCAGTTTCACCGCCTCGCGCATGCCTTCGGTCGGCACGCCGTAACCGGCACCGACATAATCGCTGTTCGCCACGATATGCTCGCGCTTCACCACGCCCGGCGCGCCGAAATAGGCGGCGGTTTCCTCGGCCAGCTTGAAGACGTTGGCTTCCTGCTTGTCCTTGGGCGCGCGCACCGAAATGCCCAGCACCGGAATGTTGGCATTGAGCGCGACAAGTCCCGCGACGAAACCGGCCTGCGTGCCCGCGCTGCCCGTCGCCTGCACGATGTGACCGATCTTCAAGTCCATCTCGTTCGCCTGGTGCAGCAATTCCAGCGCGCAGTTGGCATAGCCGAGCGCACCCACCGGGTTCGAGCCGCCGCCGGGAACGATGTAGGGCTTGCGGCCCTTGTCGCGCAGATCCGCCGCGAGATTTTCCATCTCCGCATTCATGTTGGAATCTTTCGCGCGCTTGGAGATCGTCGCGCCGTGCAGACGGTCCAGCAGCACGTTGCCGTTCAGCGTGTAGTCGGGCGAGTTGTTGCCGGTGCGGTCTTCCAGAAGAATATGACATTCCATGCCGAGCTTCGCCGCGGCCGCCGCCGTCTGGCGCGCATGATTGGATTGCGTCGCGCCCTGCGTGATGACCGTGTCGCAGCCTTTCGCGACCGCTTCGCCCATCAGAAATTCCAGCTTGCGCGTCTTGTTGCCGCCGGTGGAAAGGCCGGTGCAATCGTCGCGCTTGATCCACAGGCGCGGCCCGCCCAGATGCTTGGTGAGGCGCTCCATCGGCTCTAGCGGCGTGGGCAGATGGGCGAGATGGACGCGGGGGAAACGGGCAAAGTGCATGGGAGACTCCTGTGACGCCCTCTCCTATCATGCCGCGCGAAGACGGAAAACGGCAGGGCAGATGCGCGCGAACAGATTGCGGGAGTTGTTCAATGTAAAGAAGGCCGCGACAAATTGCTGGCTCAGTCTCGGCAATGCCTATGCGGCGGAACTCGTCGCCCATCAAGGCTGGGACAGCGTGACCATCGACCTGCAGCACGCCCCCGCCGACTATGCCAACGCGCTGGCCATGCTGACCGCGGTTTCCGCGACGGACTGCGTGCCCATCGTGCGCGTGCCATGGAATGCGCCGGGCGACATTATGCGCGTGCTGGACGCGGGCGCCTATGGCGTGATGTGCCCGACCATCGAGACGGTGGAGGAAGCGGCGCGTTTCGTGGGCGCGGCGCGCTATACGCCGCTCGGCTATCGCAGCGTGGGGCCGAACCGCGCCGCGATCTACGGCGGTGCCGATTATGTCGCCAAGGCGAACGAGACGATCCTGACCATCGCACAGATCGAAACCGCGAAGGGCCTCGCCAATGCCCAAGCCATCGCCACCACGCCCGGCCTCGACATGCTGTTCGTCGGGCCGTCCGATCTGGGACTGTCGCTGGGCACGGCGGGCGCGGCCAATCCCACCGAAAACGTGACTCTCGACGCCATCGACAGGATTTTGCACATCGCCCATGCCGCAGGACGCAGCGCCGGTATCTTCGGCACCACCGCCGAATTCGCCAAAGCCATGTTCGCGAAAAGCTTCGATCTGGTGACGGTGACGACGGACGCCACCATGCTCGGCGCGGGCGCGAGCATGGCGGCGACATTCGAATAGCACCGGTTGCGTCGGCGCAAATTCAAAGCGGTACGAAATCGTACACGTTATGCACCGCGCGTTCGGAACGAAATCCGGAGTCGGGATTTTAGTCAGCATGGGACACGCCCCATGTCCCTATTTTGCGCCCGAACCGTTCCCCGACGGCCCACAGGCAAGCAAAACGGCCCTGCAGTATTTTTCTGCAGGGCTTTTTTTGTGGTGCAACGAAAATTATGTTTGGCC
>DATCFN010000134.1:0-2332 GCA_036509475.1 Rhizomicrobium sp.
GACGAATATCACGACAAACTGGTCGCCAAGGGCGTCCAATGCTCCATCGTGGTGAGCCACGATGATTCCCTCATGCAGGCGAGCGTGGAAATCACGCCGACGACCTTTGTGCGCTCGATCTATTTCTACGATCCGGATGGAATCGCGTTGGAGTTCGCGGCATGGACGCGCGATCTGCCGCGTGACGGCGACGTGACCTATAGCGGCGCGAAAGTCCCGCGTCAGCGCGCGCTCGAACCGGCGAAATGATCGGCCACCGCATTCAAGGTTGACGGTGCTTTCCGGAGCATCGCCTTCGCGGCGTCGCGCACCGATGCCTTGTCTTTCTCGTCCGTCAGATATTCGACCGGCGACTTTCCGTCGATGCGCGCCAGCAGCAGCGCCGGAATCAGGGCCGCGGCGCGGGCCTCGATGTCGTCCGGTTCTTCCCAGGTGACGTTTTCGAGATAAGCATCCGCCAGGGCGGTAAAGGCTTCCCGATAAGCCTTGCGATATTTCGGATGCCACACGCCTTTCAGCAAAAGGTGGTTGAGGCAGAAGGCGAGATCGAAAGCCGGGTCGCCGTAACAGGCCGTTTCGGCGTCGAGAAATACCGGGCCGTCCGGGCCGACCAGAATATTCTTCGGGCTAATGTCGCCCTGCATCAGCGCGATGCGTGCCTTGGCGACATTGCCTGCCAGTGAACGAATGCGCGGGGCGACATCGGCATGCTTCTTCGCCGTGAACAAGAGGTAGGGCTCCAGCCGCAGCGCATGAAACTGCGTGTCGTGTTCGAAATCGTGCATGACGTCTTCGCGGCCTGCCGTCGCCGCATGGATACGGGCAACGCTGGTGCCGACGCGCGTGGCGAAAGCGATGTCGACGCGACCGGCGGCAAGCTCCGTCTTCCACAGCGGATGAGTTTCGGGCGGCAGGTATTCCATCGCGAAGGTATGATGCGCGCGGTCCTCACCCAGAATTTCCGGCACAAGACGCGGATCGATTCCGGCGACCAGGTTGAACCAGTCCACTTCGGTGCCGGCGCGTTCGGCTGGCGCGCGCCAGTCCGCCGCGACACGCAGCTTTGGCAGCGCGCGTTTCACGACCATTTCGGGACCGTCCGCCACGCGCACGCGCAACACATCGCAGGAGATGCCGCCGGATAGCGGTTCCACGGCGATCGATTGTCCGTCCATCATCAACTCCATGCGTTGGAGCGATGCAGCGATTGCGGTGTGGTCTTCGTTTTGGCTGGGGGCGCTCATCTGGCGCGTTTCTGATCGACGGGCCAATATGCAACGTCGCGCGCGAGTCAGCAATGCCACAAACCTTCACCGATCCGAAACGCCTGGCCGAGGCCGTCCTGCACGATACCGGGCCGCATGTCGTGCTGGCGCTGCCGCTAGGCCTGGGCAAAGCGAACACCATTGCCAACGAAATCTATCGGCGCGCCGTGGAAGACAGCGGCATCGATCTCAGGATATTCACGGCGTTGACGCTGGAGAAGCCGCATTATGGCAGCGCGCTGGAGCGGCGGTTCCTGTCGCCGGTGATCGAACGTCTGTTCGGCGACTATCCGGCGCTCGAATATGCGAAGGCTCTGCGCGCCGGAACCATGCCATCCAATATCGAGGTCAACGAATTTTTCTTTCTCGCCGGTCAATGGCTGGGCAATTTGGTCGCGCAGCAGAACTACATTTCCGCGAACTACACCCACGCATACCGCTATGTGCTTGAGCGTGGCATGAATGTCGTCGCGCAGTTGGTGGCAAAGCGCGGCGACCGTTACAGCCTATCGTCGAACACCGATCTGACGCTGGAATTGTTGAAGGCGCGGCGAGAAGGCAACGCGAATTTCATTCTCGTCGGTCAAGTCAATTCGGAACTGCCTTTCATGCCGGGCGCAGGCGATCTCGCGGCAGATGAATTTCAATACCTGCTGGACGGCCCGACGACGGATTTTTCCCTGTTCGCGCCACCGAAGGAACCGATCGATCTGAGCGAATACGCGATGGGACTTCATATCGCGCGCCTCGTTCCGGACGGCGGCACCTTGCAGATCGGCATCGGGCAGGAAGGCGATGCGGCGGCGCACGGTTTGATCCTACGCCAGAAACAGAACGTTGCGTTCCGCGAGGCCGTGGCGCGGCTTTTGCCGAATGTCGCCTCGCCGCTGTTTCACGAAGCGCCTTTCGCATCCGGGCTTTATGCCGCGACGGAAATGCTGGTGGATTCGTTTCTGGCGTTGATGGACGCGGGAATCTTAAAACGCGAAGTGGACGGTGCGATATTGCACGCCGCGTTCTTCGTCGGGCCAAAAGACTTTTATCGCCGCCTGCGCGAGATGCCGGCC
>DATCFN010000135.1:0-10149 GCA_036509475.1 Rhizomicrobium sp.
CCGCCGGCCAGACGGGCGGCTCCTGCTGCTCCGCCTGCCGCAAGGGCGCCAGCACCAACGAGGGCGCCCGCGGTGCCCAAGACCGCTCCTGCTCCCAATTGTGGGGCTCCGGAGACAAGGCCGGTGGCGATTCCAGGCCCAAAAATGGCGAGGCCGAAAAGCGATAGAGACGCGAGAACCAGCGACATTGCGTCTGCGAGGCTTGGGTCATGGCCCTGCAGGGCCGTGATGAAGGTACTGAAGAATGTCGTGCCAATCCCGATGATGATGGCGAGAACCATCACCTTGATGCCGGATGCGATGACGTTTCCGAGTACGCGTTCGGCAAGGAACGCGGTCTTGCCCCAAAGCGCGAATGGGACCAGCACGAACCCGGCCAGCGTGGTCAGCTTGAACTCGATGATCGTTATGAAGAGCTGTACCGCGACCACGAAGAACGAGAGAATCACCACGATCCACGCGAAGACCAGAACCAAGATTGTCACGACATTGTTGAAGAAGCTGGTGAAGCCGATCAGCTTTCCGGCCTGCTGCAACAGCGGATAGGCGGCCTGATAGCCGGTGGATGCGAGCTTGCCGGGTCTGAGTAAATCGGCAGCGGTCAGGCTGTTCTGCGTCGCATGGAGGCCAAGGGTCGAAAAGGAATTGAATACGATCATCGAGAGCGACGAAAAGTTGTTCAGGATCAGCGCGAAGGTGCCGACATAGAGAACTTTCTTGATGAGGCGGGCGAGCACATTGCCGTCGCCTTCCATCGCCCAGAACAGACCCGCCAGCGTGATGTCGATACCGACCAGAATGGTGGTCAGCGCGCCAACATCGCCCGACAGCAACCCGAATCCGCTATCGATATAGCGGATGAAGGTCTGCATGAAATTGTCGATAACGTTCAGATTGCCCATTGTTCAGCTTATTTTTTCTATTGCGGTGTGTATGCCTCTCCGGAACCGATGAAGTTCGAGAACGCTGTTTGACTTTGCGTCTCGGATTCGGCGTTGCGTCCCTGCTCCAGCGTGCTGGCGCGGTACTGCGCCGCCATCATGCTTTGGATCTGAAGCTGTTGTTTGATGGAGAGCGCCAGAAGCTCGTTCGTTGCCTGACTGACTTGCAGATTGCCGACGGCGCCCTCACTCGCCGTCACGAGCTGCGAGAGCGTGGCCGTGTCGGTCTGAACATTCTGTGCCACCTGAGACTGAACGGTCAGCGTCTGGTGAAACGCCGCCATCGCATCCTGCCAACGCTTGAGCGCATCGGCGGCGAGCGTGCCATTCGTCGTAGTAGCGGTGTAGCTCTGCGGATAGGTTTGGGCGAAGGCCGTCTGCGAGGCATTGACGTTGAAGGAGATGCCTTGGGCCTGATTCATCAAGGTGCTGATTTGTGTCAGGTCGGAAACGATGGAGCCGAGCGAGGAGACGTTGAGCGATTGCAGGTTCTTGCCCATGCCGGTGAGCATGTTGGCTTCGTTTTGCAGCGACTGAATCTGATTGTTGATCTGCTGTAACGCGCGCGCCGCTTCGAGCACGTTCTGGACATAGTTCTGGGCATCGAATACGGCCCATTGGGCTGTCGCCGGTGTAGCTATTCCACCCAAAGCGAGTGTTGTTGCGAGTAGTAATGTGGCGAGTTTCTTACGGGTCATTCGGCAGCCTCCAGGTGTTTGTCTTGGAATTGATCGAGCAGGGCCGCGCCCCAATCGAGATCGCGCGCGCCAAGGAACTTGGCGGCGAAGTTGTCGCCACCGTTCTCTGCCAGAACGCCATCGATAAGAGCCTGATCGGCGGGCGACGAAGCCCCGCAGAAGGCAAGCGCCACCGGCCCCAGTCCCAATTCGAACAGCCGGTTGCCGCGGCGTGATTGGAGATAATATTGCCGTTTGGGAATGGCGCGGGAAATTAGTTCGATTTGGCGATCGTTCAAGCCGAACTTTTCATAGGCTTCGCGTCCCTGCGGCTCGATCGCCCGGTCGTTAGGCAGGAAGATACGCTGCGGGCAACTTTCGACGATGGCCGGAGCAATCGAGGAGTTGGCGATGTCCGCGAGTGATTGCGTAGCGAAAACGACCGAGACGTTCTTCTTGCGCAGCACCTTCAACCATTCGCGGATGCGCGCAGCAAAGAGCGGATTGTCCAGATAGACCCATGCTTCGTCGAGAATGAGGAGCGTTGGCCGTCCGGTGAAGCGAGCCTCCAGTCGATGAAAGAGATAAGTCAGAACCGGCAGAACGACACTCGTCTCGTGCATCAAGCCTTCGGTTTCGAAGCACTGCACGTCGGCAAGCGCGAGCCGGTCTTCGGCCGCGTCCAGCAATTGTCCGAACGGCCCTTCCAACGTGTAGGACAGAAGCGCCGATTTGAGCGCATTGGATTGCAGCAGTACCGACAATCCCGTCAGCGTGCGTTCGGACGGTGGCGCGGATGCCAGGCTCGTCAGCGCCAGCCAAAGGGTCTCTTTTACTTCCGGAGTAACGGACACCTTCTCGTGATCGAGCAACGTCGCGATCCACTCCGCCGCCCAACTGCGTTCGCAGGCATCGTCGATACCGCGCAGGGGCTGGAATGCGAGCGTACCGCTAGAACCCAGCTCGTGATGGGCGCCGTTCATGGCCAGGATCGCGGCGCGCGCGGAATTTCCCTTGTCGAACAAATAGACCTGGGAATCCGGGTAACGGCGAAACTGGAGCGCCATGATGGCGAGCAACACCGACTTGCCGGCCCCTGTCGGCCCGACAATCAGCATGTGTCCGACATCGCCGACATGGGTGGAAAGTCGGAACGGCGTCGAACCGGAGGTCTCGGCATAGAGCAGCGGCGCACCATTCAGATGGTCGTTGCGAATCGGCCCCGCCCAAACTGACGAGAGCGGCATGAGGTGCGCGAGATTGAGCGTATGCACCAATGGTTGGCGCACATTGGCGTAGAGATGGCCGGGCAGACTGCCGAGCCAGGCTTCCACCGCATTCAAGCTTTCCCGAATGGTCGTGAAACCGAGCCCGTTGATGACACGTTCGACGGCGCGAACCTTTTCCTCCACGCCGATCTTGCTTTTGTCGAACACCGTCACGGTGGTCGTCAGGTAGCCGAATGAGACATGATCCCCGCCCAGGGCTTGGAGCGCCATGTCCGCATCGACCACCTTGTTGTCGGCGTCGGAATCCAGGAGCTGGACCGGCTCGTTATACATCACCTCGCGCAAGATTTGCGTGATCGATTTGCGCTTGGAGAACCATTGGCGCCGCAATTTCGTGAGTGTCTTCGTCGCTTCGGTCTTGTCGATGGTGATAAAGCGCGTGACCCAGCGATACGGAAAATCCAGATGGTTGAGGGCATCGAGGATTCCTGGCCGCGTCGTGTTCGGAAAGCCAAGGATCGTCAACGTCCGCAAATGGGTATCGCCGAGCATCGGATCGAGACCGCCGCTCAGGCTTTCGTCGGCCAAGATGGCGTCCAGGTAGAGGGGCGTTTCCGGAACGCGCACATCATGGCGCTTGGTCGAGACGGTGCGATGCAAATAGGTCAGCGTCTCGCGGTCATCGAGGGCACGGATTTCCGGCATGAGCTGGCCGAGAAGATCGAGCGCGCGGTTGGTTTCGGCGATGAAGCCGTTCAACTCGCGGTGCCAGTCCCGGTCCGTCTCTGCGTCGTCGCTTTCGATCAGGGCTCGCTCGGCACGCGCGACATGATCGATCGGCGCCATATATATAAGTGTGAGAAAATAGGCGTTCTCGTAGTGTTCACGCCGCGCAGTGTTCGCCTGCCCCGATGCGTCGAACGGCGTCCCTTCCTGGAACGCCGCGCGGCGTTCCCAATCGACCAGCCAGGACGTGGCTTCCGGAAACTGGCCTTGGGGGTAATCGGGCGCGGCATAGCGCTCCGCCTCGAAAAACAAGGCCCAGCCGGAGCCGAACCGTCTGAACACATTGTTGACGCGCGCACACGCCGCAATGAGTTCGGCCTCGGTGGCGCTCTCAAGGTCCGGCCCGCGGAACCGAAAGGTCCGCTGAAAGCTCGCATCCTTGTTCAGGATCACGCCGGGGGCGACAAGCGCCGCCCAAGGCAGATGATCGGCCAGCCGATCCGTCTTATGGCGATATTCGGCGAGGTTTAGCATCTAAGATGTGTCCTCTGGCGCAGGTGTCGGCGCAGCACGTCCACAAAATCGGGATCGCGCTTGGCGGCAAAGACGGCGATGGAATGGCCGATGAGCCAAAGCAGAAGACCCGCGATCCACATACGCAGCCCAAGTCCCATCGCGGCGGCGACGGTGCCGTTGACAATCGCTATGGCGCGCGGCGCACCCGCGAGCAGGATCGGCTCGGTCAACGCGCGATGTAGCGGCACCTCGAAGCCTTCGATGCTCATTGCACCAGCGCTCCGCCGGCAAAGGAGAAAAATGAGAGGAAGAAGCTTGACGCCGCGAACGCAATCGACAGGCCGAAGACGATCTGGATCAGCTTCCTAAAGCCCCCGGCCGTCTCGCCGAAGGCAAGCGTCAACCCGGTCATGATGATGACAATGACAGCGACGATCTTGGCGACCGGCCCTTGAATGGAGTCGAGGATTTGTTGCAGCGGCTGTTCCCAAGGCATGTTCGTGCCCGCCGCGTAAGCGGTGGAAACGAGCATCGATTGGACTGCAATCGCGAGAGCCAGAGGGCGGACGAAATATCTGTAACCGGGCATAGGGTTCTCCTGTCGGATTAAAGGACGTGAAGTTTTGGGATGGTTGATTGAACGAGTTCGTAGTCGCCATCGGCCGCCAACCCGCGCACCTCGACGATGGTCTCGATGCGGCGGGTCAGTCCGCGTCCTGCGATAAACACCACCAGATCGATCGCTTCTGCGATTAACCGGCGCGGCACGGTGACGACGCTTTCCTGCACCAATTGTTCGAGGCGATAGAGGGCGGATGACGCGGAATTGGCATGAACGGTGGCGATCCCGCCGGGGTGGCCCGTGTTCCAAGCCTTGAGCATGTCCAGGGCTTCGGGGCCGCGGACTTCGCCCACGATGATTCGGTCTGGCCTCAAGCGCAGTGTCGAGCGAACGAGGTCCGCCAATGTAACGCTACCGGCCCTGGTGCGCAGCGCCACGCAATCGGGCGCCGCGCATTGCAGTTCGCGCGTGTCTTCCAGGATGATGACCCGCTCGTCTCGCGTGGCGATCTCGGCGAGCAGCGCGTTCGCCAAAGTAGTCTTGCCGGAGCTGGTGCCACCGGCGACAAGGATATTTTTGTGCTCGCTAACGGCGCGGCGTAGCGCGTCGGCCTGTGGCGCCGATACGATGCGATCCGCAACATAGTCATTCAGCGTATAGATCCTCGTTGCTGGCTTTCGGATCGTGAAGCACGGCGCAACCGATACGGGCGGCAGCAATCCTTCAAAGCGCTCTCCAGCCGCATTGTCTTCACGCGGCGGCAGTTCGGCGCTGATAATGGGACTGTCCGCATGTGCCTCCAGACGCACATGGGAGGCGACAAGCCGGATGATCCTTTCCACGTCCGTTGCCGCCAACCGCGTGCCGGTGTCGATACGGCCCTCGCCAAGCCGGTCCAGCCGCAGAGCGCCGTCAGGATTGACCATGACTTCTATGACCAGGGGATCGCTGAGCGCAGTGGCGATCTCCGCACCCATCGCCGTGCGCAGCATGGCGCGGCGGCGTTCGCGGCTTTCGGCATGTCCACCAACCGCGCTCATTCCGCTGCCTCCACCTTTGCCGATGGCGCGAGAGTGACGCCCTCGGGCGTGATTTTGGCGACCACTTCGGCTGCCGTGCGTTTGCCAGCCGCCAAGCGGCGGCCTACCTGATCGATGAAGGCTTGAAACCGTTCCTGCGCGGCGGCGCGTGCCGCCGGCAGATCGGCTTCGGGGACCGGCGCGGTGACCATGAACTGATAGCGGATAAAGAGTGCCAGACTCTCCATCACAACCTGTTGGTCGCGCTCGATGCGGCCAAGCTGGTTGCCGAAGCGATCCAGCCTCACTTTGAGAAGATCGTCGAGTTCGCGCGCGGCGCGTCGGCCGAGATAGGATTTCAGCGCATCGGCGACAATCGCTGATTTGGAGGAACCCGGCTTGGCCGCCAGGGCGTCCAAACGTTCCGTCAATTCCTCGTCGAGATAAACATGATGGCGCGGTTTCATCGGGAATCCCTAAAATGCCGGTAGAAGATCGTTATCGCCGCCGCGATGATGTTCACCTTCGTTCATTGCATGGG
The DNA here is from genome assembly GCA_036509475.1 of Rhizomicrobium sp. Lineage (GTDB taxonomy): Bacteria > Pseudomonadota > Alphaproteobacteria > Micropepsales > Micropepsaceae > Rhizomicrobium. The sequence continues at coordinate 6,212 of DATCFN010000135.1, forward strand.
CACGGGTGATGCCTGCCGCTGCACGCAAGCGTTCAATTGTTTGGCCTTGGCCGGAAACATCATCCTCGGCATCGTCCAATCCGAGGTCTGTGACGTGACCCGGCGGTGTCTTTCTGACCAACTCGGAGTCAGGGAGCCCCGGATGACGTTGCTGCCCAAGACCGCCCTCATCGTTCGCGGCGCCAAGTTCGCCATCGATGACAGAGGCCAGCTCACCGTGTTCGCCTCGAACTTGACCGTCCCAATCATTCGGGCGCGGTTTGGGGCGATCCCGGAAGACGCCATCGCCGAGTTCTGGAACAGCCGATATGCGAGTGGTGAAATTGCCGTCTTCGTAATGGCGCACTTTCTTGGCGCGGATCGGCGCCAAGCCGGAAACCAGCACCAGTTCATCCGCCGGCGGCAGTTGCATGACTTCGCCGGGCGTCAGGAGCGGACGCGCCGTTTCCTGCTTTGAAACCATGACGTGGCTCAGCCAGGGCGAGAGCCGGTGTCCCGCATAGTTGCGCTGGGCGCGAAGTTCTGTCGCCGTGCCCAACGCATCCGAAATGCGTTTGGCGGTGCGTTCGTCGTTTGAGGCGAACGCGATGCGCACATGGCAGTTGTCGAGGATAGAATTGTTTTCGCCGTAAGCCTTGGTGATCTGATTGAGGGACTGCGCGATGAGATAGGCGCGGATGCCATAGCCGGCCATGAAGGCGAGCGCCGTCTCGAAGAAATCGAGCCGTCCAAGCGCGGGAAACTCGTCCAACATCAAGAGCAGCTTGTGCTTGCGGCTCTTGCTGGGATCGCCTTCCAGGCGCTCCGTCAGGCAGCGGCCAATCTGGTTGAGCACCAGGCGCACCAATGGCTTGGTCCGCGAAATATCGGACGGCGGAATGACGAGATAGAGCGAGACCGGGCGCTCGGCATCGACCAGATCGGCGATACGCCAATCGCAGGCGGAAGTCGTCGCGGCAACCGTCGGATCGCGGTAGAGGCCGAGGAATGACATCGCGGTGGACAGCACGCCGGAGCGTTCGTTTTCCGATTTGTTGAGGACTTCGCGCGCCGCGGACGCGACCACCGGATGCACGACGGGCCTTTGCGGCGTGCCGAGATGGTTGGTCGCCATCATGGCACGCAGCGTATGTTCGAAGGAGCGTTGCGGATCGGACAGAAAGCTGGCGACGCGCGCCAAAGTCTTTTGTTCTTCGGCATAGAGGACATGAAGAATGACGCCGACCAGCAACGAGTGACTGGTCTTTTCCCAATGACTGCGCCGTTCTAGTGCGCCTTCCGGATCGACCAGGATATCGGCGATGTTCTGAACGTCTCGCACTTCGTCCGGCCCTTTGCGCACTTCGAGCAAAGGATTGTATCGGGCGCTGCGCGGATCGGTCGGATTGAACAGCAGGCAATAGGAAAAGCGACTGCGCCACCCGGCTGTGAGTTGCCAGTTCTCGCCCTTGATATCGTGGATGACGGCGCTCTGCGTCCAAGAAAGCAACGTCGGAACAACCAGACCGACGCCCTTGCCGGAGCGCGTGGGCGCGAACGCCATGACGTGTTCGGGACCATCATGGCGCAGATAGCGATTTGCGAGCTGGCCTAGGAAAACACCAGCCGGCCGAAACAGCCCCGCGTCTTCGATCTCGCGAAGTGTGGCCCAGCGAGACGAGCCGTAGGTCGTAACGTTCTTGCTCTGACGCGCGCGCCACAGTGAGCCGATGACGGCAACCGCGCAGCCCGCGAACCCGCTTGTCGCGGCAATCGCGCCGGCCTCGTTGAACAATTTCGGTGCATAAGCGTCATAGGCGTACCACCAAACGAACAGGCACCAAGGGTGATAGATCGGTTGCGCGTACAGAACGAACCACGGAAGCCCAAGCCTTGGTTGATAGCCGAGATGCCAAGCCGCCCACTCGGTTGCGAACCACAGCCCGCCGATGGCGACTGCGAACACCACGATGATCTGACCGAGAAGAAATTTGGTGGGGGTCACGACGATCTCCTGTGCGAATCAGGAGTGGTGCAAATCGCGGAAAATGAAAATCGCCTTTATTTACGCTCTCGCCGCCATCTGTACGCGCATCTGCAAATCAGCCAACAAATGTTGGCGAACGATGCACAATCGACAGGAAACAGGATGGCAGCGCGAAGTCGCAACGGCAGGATTTAACCGTTTATCTCGGTGACAACTCGTTCGTCGCGGCAATCAGGTCCAACATGCGTTTGCGCATATTCGGATTCTTGATCGCAACGTAAGACAGGTTCAATCGCAAACCTTCGCGGCTTCGCATGAATTGTTCGGCACGTTTAAGCTCGGTCGTGGAGAGGCTCGCTGTTTCGCGTGGCTCATCATTCAGCCCGGCATAAAACTCGGTCACGTCTGTTGCAAGAATCCGCGCGAGGATGAACAGGCGACCAGCGCTAATTCGATTTGCTCCATTCTCGTATTTCTGCACTTGCTGAAAGCTGAGCCCAAGCACCTTCCCAACATCCTGTTGGGTGAGACCCGCAAGCATTCGCCGCCGTCGCACCTGGCCTCCGACATGGGTATCAACCTCCTTGGCCTCAAGGTCGGCCGGAATTCCACGCCTCGACTTGGCGACTCTCACGACAATTGGTGAACCGCAGGCTGCGGTGTGGGATAGCTTGCCCAGAGCAACATGCTCACCTCCCCTCCATCGTGAGACAGTGGAAGGATCAGGTCGGTATATATGACCGGCTGACCGCGTGCCTGAATGCTACTCTTCACGGTAACGGGGATTTTGGTCTTGCAAGCCTTGGCGATCTGGTCGGTTACCCCTTGCTGTAGGGCTGCGATGACCTCTGCGACCCGCTTCCCCGTCATGTCACCGCCGAATCGGGAAACCAGATTTGTGCCGCAGAGCCGAAATGTCCGCTCGCCGGCGACATCGACGAGCGCCAGATAGCCCAGCCAGGGTTTCAGCTCGTGAATGCCGAAATCGTCCCGCGACGGCATAGACCGCCCCTGACATTTGGCATCCCAAAGTGCCTTCAGGCTCGTCAATTTGGCTTCCATGAATTCACCCGGTGCCTTGCCTGCGCGGCGACCGATTCGGCCCCCGGATTTCAGATTTGGTTATAATAACCAAATCGGTAGCGCCCGTCCATTTGGCGTCCAAGGTAGACCACTATGGTCTCCTCACGCCAAATCCGCGCGGCGCGCACTCTCCTGGGTTGGACACAGCAAACGCTGGCGGATCGTGCCTTGGTCGCCATCAATACGATCCGAGCGATTGAGGCGGATCGCCCCTACCCGAAGCCCGATACGACGACCGCAGTTCGTCGGGCGTTGGAAAAGGCCGGTATCATGTTTCTGCCCAACGGCACGATGGGAGAAGGCGTCCGGTTGGCCCGTCCAGTGAACATCGTCGTGCGATAATAGACGCACCGGCCTGGGAACTCACATTTATTTCACGCAGAAATACGCTCGCGGCATGAAGTATCCCATATCGCGCTGAGTTGGCGCAGTAAACGATTCTGCTCCAACGGTTTATCCAGACGCGGAACGGCGGCAAAAGGTATAGGAATTTCGCTGAACCGAGCATGAGCTGAAAGAAAGATAAAAGGCACACCTCTGCGCCGCAATATTTCGGCGACCGGCCATACCATGTCGCCGGCGATGTTTATATCGAGTACAGCCGCGTCCAGTGATTCCGATCGAGCAAGTTCGAATGCCGCCGCGAGACGTGCTGCTGGGCCGACGACCTCACATCCAATGCTTTCCAGAAAATCGACTGTCGTCAGTGACACCAGAAAGTCATCTTCCACCACCAAGACGCGTCGTCCAGCGAATGTCACGCGCATCCCAATCTGTTGGCAGCGGGCGAGAGGAACGCCCGATTTACTATAACGCCGATACTCACGAATCGTTCAAAGACATTAGTCTATGGCATTTAAGACATTATGAATTTTTGTCATTCCGGTGT
>DATCFN010000136.1:0-2719 GCA_036509475.1 Rhizomicrobium sp.
CGTCCAGATCGAGCGCGATCATCTGCCCCGGCCCGACACGGCCCCGGCGCACGACATGGGCTTCGTCCAGCACGACCATGCCGGTTTCCGAGCCGACGCAGATGAGGCCGTCATCGGTGATGGCATAGCGTTGTGGGCGCAGGCCGTTGCGGTCCATGCCCGCGATCACCCAGCGGCCATCGGTAGCGGCGAGCGCGGCGGGACCATCCCACGGTTCCATCACGGCGTTGGCGTAAGCGTACATCGCGCGATGCGACTCCGGCATCGTGGACGCTTTCTTCGACCACGCTTCGGGGATGAGCAGCGTCTTGGCCAGCGGCGCGGCGCGGCCCGCGCGCACCATCACCTCGAACACGGCATCGAGCGCCGCGGAGTCCGAGCCGCCGGGCTGCACGATGGGCTTGATGTCGCCGCCATGTTCGCCGAACAATTCGGACGCCATCTTGAACTCGTGGTTCTTCATCCAGTTGACGTTGCCCTTCAGCGTGTTGATCTCGCCGTTGTGCGCGAGCATGCGGAAGGGTTGCGCGAGACGCCACGTGGGGAAGGTGTTGGTCGAATAGCGTTGGTGGAAGATCGCGAAGGCGGAAACGAAACGCTCGTCCTTCAGGTCGGGATAGAATTCGCTGAGATGTTCGGCGAGGAACATGCCCTTGTAGATGAGCGAGCGCGACGACAGCGAGCAAACATAGAAATCCTGGATCGCGGCCTCGCGCACGCCTTTCTCAATGCGGCGGCGGCAGAGATAGAGACGGCGGTCCAGTTCTTCGAGGTTTTCGGCATCGCCGACATCGAACATGATCTGCTCGATCTCCGGGCGCGTGGCGTTGGCTTTCTCGCCGATGATGGAAATGTCGATCGGCACCTGACGCCAGCCATAGAGATAAAAGCCGAAGCGCAGGATTTCGGACTCGACGATGGTGCGGCAGGTTTCCTGCGCCACGTAATCGGTGCGCGGCAGGAAGATTTGACCCACCGCGATGCGGCCGGATCGGATCGTGTGGCCGGTTTGCTCGACCTGCGCGCGGAAGAAATCCTGCGGCACTTGCAGGTGAATGCCGCAGCCATCGCCCGTCTTGCCGTCGGCGTCCACAGCGCCGCGATGCCACACGGCTTTCAGCGCGTCGATGGCGCGCGCCACGACTTCGCGGCGCGGCTTGCCATCGATGGCGGCGACAAAGCCGACGCCGCAGGCATCGTGTTCCTGTTCGGGCGAATAGGCGTGGCCGTCTTCCAGCTTCTTCGCATTGGCGAGGAAGCGCGCGATTTCGATTTCGCCGTTGGTTTGTTCGCGCATGGTCATTCCGCGGCCTCCAACACAGTCTGCGCCTTGGCTTCGAGATAGTTGTGGATCCCCGCCGCCGCATCGCGTCCGTCGCGGATGGCCCAGACGACAAGCGATGCGCCGCGCGCGATGTCGCCGCCCGCGAACACGCCGTCCATCGTGGTGGCGAGTGTCTTGGGATCGGTTGTCAGCGTGCCCCAGCGCGATACGCTCAGTCCGGGCGCGTCGAATATCTTCGGCAAATCTTCCGCATCGAAGCCTAACGCTTTGATGACGAGATCGGCGTTCAAGGTGAAATCCGCGCCCTCGACTTCCACCGGCGTTTTGCGGCCCGAATGGTCCGGCGTTCCGAGCCGCATGCGCGTCAGCCGCACGCCTTCGACTTTCTTCTTGCCCAGGAACGCCTTGGGCAACGTCAGCCATTCGAAGACGATGCCTTCCTCGTCGGCATTTGCGACTTCGCGCAAGGAGCCCGGCATGTTCTCCATGTCGCGGCGATAGATGCAGGATACCTGCTTGGCGCCCTGGCGGATGGCGGTGCGGACGCAATCCATCGCCGTGTCGCCACCGCCGATGACGGCAACATGTTTGCCCTTCGCATCCAGCGCGCCGCTGTCGAAATCGGGCACCCTGTCCCCGAAGCCTTTGCGGTTCGAGGCGATGAGATAGTCGAGCGCCGGCACGACATGCTTCAACGTGACGCCGGGCGCGTCGATCTCGCGCGGCCGATAGGCGCCGGTTGCGATGAAGACGGCGTCGTGTTTTTCGCGCAGATCGGCGAGCGATGCATCGCGGCCAACTTCAAAGCCGAGTTTGAAGACGATGCCGCCGTCTTCCAGCCGCTTCACGCGGCGCATGACGACATCTTTTTCCAGTTTGAAATTCGGGATGCCGTAGGTGAGCAATCCGCCGGCGCGATCGTGCCGGTCATAGACTGTCACTTTGTATCCCTTGCGGCGCAGTTCTTCCGCCGCGGCCAATCCTGCCGGGCCAGCGCCGATGATGCCGACATGTTCGGCGCGCACGCGGCGATGCTTCAGCGGCTTCACCCAGCCATTCGCCCATGCCGTGTCGCTCAGATATTTCTCCACGGCGCCGATGGTGACGGTGCCGTGGCCGGATTGTTCGATGACGCAGTTGCCTTCGCACAGTTTGTCCTGCGGGCAGATGCGGCCGCAGATCTCCGGCATGTTGTTGGTCGCCTGCGAAAGTTCGTAGGCCTCTTCGAGCCGGCCTTCGGCGGTGAGCTTCAACCAGTCGGGGATGTTGTTCTGCAGCGGGCAGTGGACCTGGCAAAACGGCACGCCGCATTGCGAGCATCGGGAGGCCTGTTCTTCGGCCTTGGCGGCGATGAATTCGGCATAGACTTCGTGGAAGTCACCCGCGCGGGCGTCCGCAGGCCGCTTTTCGGGCGGCTGCCGGTCTGTAGAAATA
>DATCFN010000137.1:0-11932 GCA_036509475.1 Rhizomicrobium sp.
CGTGGAACAGGCGTTTCAATAATCAGTTGGTGTTGCGATGGTCCTGCATGTCGCGGCCGCGCAGTCCAGCAAGCCCATATTGCTCGAGCGCGCTTTGCCAACTCATAAATTCCTCGAAGGTCAGTGCGTAGCGGGAACAAGCATCGTCCAGCGATAGCAAGCCGCCACGCACCGCCGCCACAACTTCCGCTTTTCGCCGCGGCACCCAGCGGCGCGTATCCGGGCGCGGCAGGTCAGCCAGTGTCAGCGGCGTTCCATTCGGCCCGATAATGCTCGATAGCGGCGTCCTTCCGTCACGACCCATGCCCTGCGTTCCCTTTGTTGTGCATAGGGGAAAAGTTTCGCGCTGCGATCGGTTCCTCCGCTGATGGCGTAAGCGGTTGATAGGTTTAAGGAACTTGCAATATCTTTGTTCAAAATTGGACTGCATTTGCATCATCCCTTGCGCCTTGCGCGCGGCAATGACAGGTTCCCGGCGCGTCAGATGGCCGGATGGCTGCGGGGTTTCGCAAGAAACGTCGAGGAAAGTCCGGGCTCCACGGAAACACGGTGACGGATAACATCCGCCCAGGGCAACCTGAGGGAAAGCGCCACAGAAATGAAACCGCCTACCGGCCTAAAGCCGCGGCAAGGTTGAAAAGGTGCGGTAAGAGCGCACCGCGTTCCTGGCAACAGGAGTGGCACGGCAAGCCCCACCGGGAGCAAGACCAAATAGGGATGGCACGTAATCCGTTTCCGGATAGCCATCCGGGTAGGTCGCGCGAGGCGTTCGGCAACGAACGTCCCAGAGGAATGGCCATCTATTCGTTTGTTCGAAAGAGCATGCGATGGACAGAACCCGGCTTACAGGCCATCTGACGCATTCATTTTTAACGGCGGATCTGGCCCGCGAGCCACGCCGCCGTCTCTTCCGGTGATCGTTTGTCGGTATCGCGATCGACCATCAGGTTGGCCTTTTGCATCGTCCGCAGATCGATCGCGCCGATCAGTGGCTGCAGCGCGGCCAGCAGCTTTTTGTCATGCGCGTGTTTCGCCGAAACAAGGATGACGGCATCGTAGGGCGGCAGCGCGTTCCTGGGATCGGTCAACAGCTTCAGATCGTATTGCACGATGCGCCCGTCGCTGGAGAACGCGGTGATCGCATCGACGTCGCCACCGGCCACCGCGCGATACATGAAGTCCGACTGAAATTGTCTTTGACGCGCAAACCGCAAGCCATAGGTGCCCGTGACGGCGCGCCATTCCGGCCTTGAGAAGATCTCGTAATCGCCGCCGACCGTCATTTCCGCCGCGCGCGCGCCAAGATCGGAAAGCGTGACGATGTGCAGACTGTCGGCGCGCGCGCGCCGCATGGCAATCGCATAGGCATTCTCAAATCCGAGGCTGCCGAGGGAGCGGATGCCATAGGTCTTTGCGAGCCATGCGCCCATCTGCGCCAGCACCTGCGCGCGGCCCGGAGAATCCGTGCGCTTCATTTCGTTGGCCCATATTGTGCCCGAATAATCGACATAGACGTCGATGTCGCCGCTCACCAGCGCGTGAAACGCAACCGTCGACCCGAGCCCATCGCGGCGTTGCGTTGCGAAGCCGGCATGGGCGAGCCGCGTCTGCATCAGGCTGCCCAGAATATATTGTTCGTCGAAGCTCTTGGTGCCGATGACGACGGGCGCCTGCGCCTGACCCAGAAGCGGAAACAGGCTCGCGATGACGACGATAGCAATGCCGCTGAGCGCGCTCCACAGCCGCCAGCGTGAGCGTTTCTCAAAACCGCTTTCCGCCAGCGCCAGAAGACGGTCGATCACAATCGCCAAAAGCGCGGCCGCGATGCAGCCGAACAGCACCAGTCCCCAGTTTTCCGTTTGCAATCCCGTGAAGATGTAATTGCCGAGACTTGTTTGCCCGACCGGCGTGGAAAGCGTCGCGGTGCCGATGACCCACACGGCCGCAGTGCGAATTCCCGCCATGATGACCGGCGCCGCCAGCGGAAGTTCAACCAGTCTGAGCGATTGCCACGGCGTCATGCCGGTGGCCCGGGCGGCGCGCAGGATGGCGGGATCGATGCCGGTCAATCCCACGATGGTATTCCGCAGAACCGGCAATATTGAATAAAGCGTCAACGCCAGCATCGCGGGCAGAAAGCCCAGCGCGCGAAAGCCAAACCCGAACGTCGCCGTCGTGAACGCCGAAACGATCACCAGCAGAGGATAGAACAGCGCGAGAAGCGCGAGGCCGGGAATCGTCTGCACCACGCTGGCCACACCGAGCGCCGGTCCGCGCAACCATTTTACGCGCGATGCCGCGATGGCGAGCGGAAGGCTGATCGCGAGGCCCAAAACCATTGCGGACAGGCTCAGCAGAACATGCTGGCCAAGATAGTCGGGCAGGTTCGCAAAGCCCGCGTTGAACAATGTCGATGTCATGTGACCTGCATCGCATCGGCAAGCTTCCTGGCCCGCTTCCGGGGAATGTCGATCATGGCGCGGACGAAATCGTTTGCTGGCGCCGCGACCAGTTCCTTCGGCGTGGCCGTTTGCAACAACTGTCCATCGCGCATCACCGCGACGCGGTCGGCCAGCAGAAATGCCTCCGTCATGTCATGGGTCACCAGAATGGTCGTCAGTCCAAGCTGATTGTGGATCGCGCGATAGTCGGCCGCGATTTCGTCGCGGATCAACGCGTCCAACGCGCCGAACGGCTCGTCCATCAACATGATATGCGGCCGGGCGGCCAGCGCGCGTGCAAGGCCCACGCGTTGCCTTTGGCCGCCAGAAAGCTGTGCCGGAAGCCGCTCCGCCACATCGGCGGCATCGAGCTTCACAAGCTCAAGCAGTTCACGCACCCGCTCATCTATGTCGCCGTTCGTCCAGCGCAGAAGACGTGGGGTTATCGCCACGTTTTCTTTTACCGTCATGTGCGGAAACAGACCGATTTCCTGAAAGACAAACCCCATTTGCCGCCGCAGGATGACCGGATCCACCTGGCGGATATCATTGTCTTCGATGAAAATGCGCCCGCTGGTCGGCTCTGTCAGGCGGTTGATCATATTGAGCGTGGTGGTCTTGCCGCTGCCGGATTCGCCGATCAGAACGAGAAATTCGCCGCGCGCGACAGTCAGGCTCACGTCGTGGACCACGAGCGGACCGTCATTGAAGCACTTGGATAGTTTATCGAGTCTGATCATATGCCCCCGCGGCGCGATTATGCGGGCAGCAACCCCAATACTGCAAATTGCGCGCGCGCGTCGGTCCAGACTTGGCTCACGGCCCATCCGCTTTCGCCAGCCAATGTTGTGAACATCGGCAGATCGTATTTGCGCGAACTTTCCGTATGGATCGTTTCGCCTTCCACGAAGGTGAACCGCCGGTTGGCAACGGTCGCCGTCTGCGCTTCCAAACTGACAAGATGCATCTCGACCGCGGAATCCCGTTTGTTCCAGCGCGCGCTATGGGCGAAGCGATCCAGCACGAAGTCGCCGTCAAGCTCGCGATTGATGCGGGCCAGCAGATTGAGATTGAATTGCGCCGTGACGCCCTGGCTGTCGTCATAGGCCGTCAGCAGGGTTTGAAGGTCTTTTTTCAGATCCACGCCGACAATGGCCGCGCCGGATGCACCGACATGCCGGCGCATCCGGGCCAAAAACGCGATGGCCTCCGTTGTGCTGAGGTTGCCGATGGTCGAGCCGGGGAAGAACGCGACCCGGCGCCCACGGCGCAGGATCGCCGGGATTTCAAAGTCGATCATAAAGTCCGAAACGATCGGCAGAATCTGAAGTGCGGCGAAACGCTTGCGCATACGCGTCGCGGTCAGCGCAAGAAAGTCGCCGGCGATATCGATCGGGACATAAAAACGCGGATCCCGAAGCGCCGCGATCAGGATTTCCGTTTTGATACCGGCGCCCGCGCCGTACTCCAATAGCGAGACATCCGCGCCGGCAAATTCGGCGATCTGCTGTGCATGCGCCCTCAGGATCGAGGTTTCCGTGCGCGTCGGATAATATTCGGGCAGGCGCGTAATGGCTTCAAAAAGCTCGGAGCCATTGTTGTCGTATAGCCAGCGGCAGGGAAGTGTTTTGGGGCTTTCCGACAGGCCGCGCAAAACGTCGGCGCGAAACGCGCCATCATAACGGCTGTGGACTTGGGCTTCGTCGAGCATTCAAAAATCTTCCGCCAACCGAATCCCGGAAAACTGCCAACGCGCAGACGGGGGAAAGAAATTGCGATAGCTGGATCGGATGTGATCCTGCGACGTGGCGCACGAACCGCCGCGCAGAACGAATTGTCCGCTCATAAACTTGCCGTTGTATTCCGCGAGCGTTCCCGAATAAGGCCGGTAGCCCGGATAGGGATCGTAGGACGACCGCGTCCATTCCCACGCATCGCCGAACATCTGGGTTATGCCGGACGTGGCCGCCGCGCTCACCGGATGAAAACGGGCCGCATCCTGAAAATTTCCCTCGATGACGACCTCTCGCGCTGCATTTTCCCATTCCGCTTCCGACGGCAGCCTTTTTCCCGCCCACGCCGCGTAAGCCGCCGCTTCGTAGAAACTCACATGTACGACGGGTTCGGCATCGTTGAGAGGGGCCGGACCGCGCAGTGTAAACACCTGCCACTGATTGTTGTCTTCGAACCAGTAGAGCGGCGCATCCCACTGTTCCTGCCTGCGCATCGCCCAACCATCGGAAAGCCAGAACTCGGGACGTTCGTAACCGCCGTCCGCCATGAACGCGCGATACTCGCCGCACGTCACCAATCGGCTCGCAAGCCGATAGCGATTGAGGAACACTTTGTGACGCGGTTCTTCATTGTCGAAAGCGAAAGCTTCACCCGCGTGACCGATCTCGACAAGGCCGCCTTCGAATTCCATCCAGCGCAGCGTAGGCGCAACGCCGACTTCGTGCGGACGCGCGGGCAGGTAGTTGGGCAAAAGCGGATTTGAAAACAGGGCGTGCTTGATATCGGTCAGGATCAGTTCCTGATGCTGCTGTTCGTGATTGAGGCCGAGCAGCAACATCTTCGCCGTATCGCTGGCGGGGTCGAGTTCGTCACAGAACGCGCCCATCGCGTCGTCCACATAGCGACGATATGTCGAAACCGTCGCCGAGTCGGGCCGGCTCAGAAGGCCGCGTTGCGGACGGGGATGGCGCGGCCCAAGCGTTTCATAATAAGAATTGAAAAGATAAGCATAGCGATCGTTGAACGGCTTATAGCCGGTGCCGCCCAATATGACGTTCTCGAAGAACCACGTCGTATGCGCGCAATGCCATTTTGCCGGGCTGGCATCCGGCATGGATTGAACATTCTGATCTTCGGGCGCGAGAGGCGCTGCGAGTGTTTCGGTTGCCGCGCGGACGCGGTGATAGCGCTCCGCAAGCGATGACACCGTTCGAGTCTTCTTCTCCGCTGTCATAATCTTTGCCCTGAAAAATTTCTGACTGCGGAAAATGGCTTTACCCGGAACGTCTCACAAAACTACGCTGTTATTCCCTGGGCGGTCTGGACCGAAAAGGCCGGAAACTCGCGCCGATGCAAGCGCTCCACGCCCAAACCACCCGGGTATAACTATGCATCGGGAAGATGGTTGCAACCCCAATATCCGGATTTGCGCATGCGGTTTGCGCAACCCCTCCAGCTTCAAAGCGCAGCGCCTCGGCGGTGCATCAATTCCGATGCCGAAATAGAATTCTTATGGCGCCCAGAACACCTGGACCGGGGTTTTCGATTGTTGCAGGACGGCGCGCACTGGCGCGGCAGCCACGTCCGTGCCCGATAGCGCATTGCGATAGGCGTCCATCTTCGTGTCGCCCTTGATCAGGATGACAATCAATTTGGAATCCAGAATGGCGCGCAGCGTAAGCGTCATGCGCTCCCCGGTCGTGGCGACGTCATGCGTGTGGACCGCGCGGGCCAAAGCGGGATTGTTCACGTCCAGCGCGGTCTCCAATCCCTGTGCATGCGGGAACAGGGATGCTGTATGACCGTCATCACCCATGCCGAGCAGCGTGACGGTGAAGGGGCGCCGCATCGCGGTCAGTGCCGCGCCGACCTTCGCCTCGCCGTCGTTGGGCGAAGCGTCATCCGTCTTCATGGCGACCAGATGCGCGGTCGCGGCTTTGTTGCGCAACAGTCTTGTGCGGATAAGGTTCTCGTTGCTGCCGTCTTCTGTCGGCGCGATCCAGCGTTCGTCGGACAGCGTCACCCACACTTTGTCCCACGCCAGGTCGCGCTTCGACAACAGATCGAATAGCGGCCCCGGCGTGGTGCCACCGGATGCGACGAAACTCGCGGCGCCACGCGCGGTGATGTCGGCGTTCAAATTCACGACGATCTCATCCGCCAAGGTGCGGATCATCGTGTCCGCATCGGCGAAGCGCCGCAGCAGGGGATCATTTTTCATCATGTCATTCATACCAGCTATGTCCGTTCAATCCGGTGAGTGAAAATGCTCCAGATGGTCCCCAGCTTCCAGCGGCGTAAGGCGCAGGTGCGGTGCCCTGACGCCGCCATCCAGCGATGATGGCGTCGATCCATGTCCATGCCGCTTCGGCTTCGTCTCGGCGCACGAAGAGCGTCGGCTTGTTATTCAACGCCTCCAGCAGGAGGCGCTCATAGGCAATGCGGCGGCGGCCGCGGCTGAACGCGTTGCTGAGACTCAAGTTCAGCGCCAGCGGTTTCAGCTCTATTTGTTCGATGCTCGGTGTCTTGTTCATCAGCAGAAGCGAAATCTCTTCCTCCGGCTGCAGACGGATGGTGAGCCGGTTTGCAAGCAGATCGTTTCCCGGAAAGATAGAGTGCGGTACGTCCCGGAATTGAATGACGATCTCCGATTTGCGATGCGGCAGCCGCTTGCCGGTGCGCAGATAAAAGGGAACGCCCGCCCAGCGCCAGTTGTCGATATTGGCCGCGATGGCAGCGAAGGTTTCGGTGTCGCTTTTGTGACCGCCCGTTTCATCGGCATATCCGCCTGCTGCGTGACCATCTGAAATGCCGGCGCCATACTGACCGCGCACGGTCTTCTTGTCGATGTCCCGGCTTTCGATCGGGCGCAGCGACCGCACCACCTTCACCTTTTCATTGCGCACAGAGTCCGGATCCATGCTCGCCGGCGGCTCCATGGCGACGAGGCAGAGAAGCTGCATCAGGTGGTTCTGCACCATGTCGCGAATGGCGCCGTATTCGTCGTAATAGGACCAGCGTTCTTCGACACCCACGGTTTCGGCGACCGTGATCTGCACTTGTGCGATGCTTTCCTTATTCCACAGAGGTTCGAAGAATGTGTTGGCGAAACGCAGCGCGAGAAGATTCTGCACCGCTTCCTTGCCGAGATAGTGATCCACGCGGAATATGCGGTCTTCGGAAAAGCCCTGCGTGAGTGTGTCATTGATGGCGCGGCAACTTTTCAGGTCATGTCCGATGGGTTTTTCCACAACGACGCGATTTTCTCCGCCGGTAAGGCCCAACGATTTCAGATTGGAGCAGATCGGCCCGAAATAATTGGGCGACGTGGACAGATAGAAGACAGTTTCCTCGCAACCCTTCAGCGCTTCGCTGAGAACCGCAAAACTTTCCGGCTTGGTCGCATCGACGGCCGCATGGCAGAGACGCGAGGCGAACTTCGCCCATGTCTGCGGTGAAAAATCCACGCCCACCCGCTCGCGCACGGCGGCTTGCACATCTTGCGCGAACGCGTCCCGCGTGATCGCGCCGCGCGAGCAGCCGATGATCCGCCAATCGTCTGGCAGCAATCCGTCCGCTTCCAGGAAATATAACGATGGAAACAACATGCGCCGGGCAAGATCACCCGTGGCGCCGAAAATGACGATAGCCCGCTTTGCGGTCATATTCACAAATCCAATGTTTGGCCGCCCGGCGTGATGCTCCCCAGTTGCTGAGACAACCCCGCAAACGCAGCCGGGTTCCGACTGGCCATGAAGGCTGCGGTCACAAGGGACAGTTTGGGCTATTTATAGCGTTGCGCGGCGTGGTGCGAGCCGTGGCGTAATTTACGGACCGCCCGCGGCGATGGTCACATTGCCCACGCTGATCTTCGGCATGGAGTGCATCCACCAGCCGCGTTCGTTCAGCGAATAGATCGGCACATACTGGACCGCAACGTCCATCGGCACGGCTTGTGGAATTTGATTGTCGAGCAGCCAGACGACGCCGTCATCGCGCACCGCCAGGACGGCGTGAAACGCTTGGAGGTTGGTGTCGTTGACGATCACGACGCGCAGATTGTCAGGAGAAAAGCCGAGCCGGACAAGGCTGAAGTATTTGGTGATCGCGTAATCCTCGCAATCGCCGCCGCGTGTGAGAAACTCACCGGGCGTTTCCCAATAATCCGGGACGTGCCAGTTCACCCAGTCCTCGACATAGGGACGCATGTTCGCCCATTGGTTCACGGCGGCCAGCTGCGCATGCCGCGGCTGCTTGCGGATGCTGTCGAGAAACGATGTCCAGACCGCCGGTACGCAGGTACGCGCGTTGGCGCATTGCGGAACGTGCGCCGCGTCCGCGTGCAGCGCGGAAGGCGGCTGCGCCGCCGCCATGTCCGTCAGGATCTGTTGCCAGAATGGAAAGAACGCGAAGCCCTGCGACCCGCGAACGCCGCTTTGGAAAATCGAGTTGGCATAGGCGCTCGACGGCGCGAGCAGTAGCGCGACGATCAATGCTTTGATAAGTGTGGCAGCGCGCATCGACTGGCTTTATGTGGCTTTGTTCGCGCCAGTCTGCCTGCATGCTATTAAATCCCGGTTTGAAACTGGTTTGATTCGAATTCTAATTTTTTACCCTTTGTTATGGGGTGCGGACTTGGCCGATATCCGACTGCGCAGACGCGGTGTGTTGCTTGGCGTGGCTGTTTTTGCCGTTGCAATGCTGCTTGTGGCAGGCGTTTTTGCCGTCGCGCAAAGCGAGCGCGATTTCGAATTGCAGCGCTGGCAAACAAGACTTCATGAAAGCAGTGCGCAACCGCTTATTAAGGTTGAACAATGGTTAGCGGATAGCCGCCGCGAGCTTCGCGCGGTGGCGGTCAACCCGACGGTGCAGATCTATCTGTCGGAAGCCGCTGTACCGAATTTCAACATTCAATCCACGCCGGCGAGTCAGGCGCAGACCGTGTTTCTGGCCAGCTATGTCGCCAGCCTGAGCCAACGCGGCGCTTTTGCGTCCGATGCCGGTCGCAATCCCGGTGCGGGCCTCGTGGTGCTCGATGCACAGCAGCGGACCGTGGTGGCCACAGCCGGATACAGGCCGTCCTCGATCCTCGTAGGCCGCTTGATGGCGGCGATGAAAAACGGCGAGGCGGGACCGCTGGCGTCGTGGTCAGGCACGGCGTTTCTGATTGCGATTCAGCCGATGCAAGGCATGCCCGGTGCGAAGCCGATCGGCTATGTGGTTGGCGAGCGCAACGTGGATGCCGCCTTCTGGGAAACGGATGGCGCGGTTGTCCGCGCCGATGGCGGATATGAAAGCCTCATTGCCGTCGATCCAAAAGACGGGCCGGTGCTGGTCGGCACGTCGCTGACAAAGGCAGATGCCAAAGCCGTTCTGTCATCGGGTGAAGGACAGGCGGCGCGCGAACCGCTGCATCTCGAAAATGCGCCGGGCCTGCTCGGCAGGAATGCGCTTCATCTAGGCGTTCCAGTGGCAGGCACGGATTGGATTCTGGTCGAATCGATTCCCGCCAAGCCAGCGCTGGCCGGCGTCGAGCAGCGCATACGCACCCTCATCGTGATTTTGCTGCTGTCGCTTCTGGCGATTATCGCCGCGATTCTCGCGCTCTGGCGGCATAATGCCGGACTTCGCGCGGTGGAAACGCGCGAGCAGAGCGCAAGGCTGTATCGCGGCGTGATCGAATTGCTCCTGCAATCCATAGATCAGCGCGACCCGGGCGCAGCCGCACATTCACGGCGCGTGGCGTCACTATCGCGGGCCATGGCGCTGGATATGGGTGCGTCATTACACGAAGCCGAAACCACGGAAATGGCGGGGGCGCTGCTGAATGTCGGCAAGATATTCGTGCCGTCCGAATTGCTCACCAAGGCCGGGCCGCTCGACGATGCGGACCGCCGCAAGCTGGACGAAGGCACGGCGCGGTGGCTCGCCTTGCTGGGAAGCGTCCCCTTCGAGCCGCCACTGGAGCCGATCCTGAGCGCAGCCCAGGATTTGATGCACGCGACAAGGCTGGATGCAGACGCGCCCCGCGACGCCTACGTTATAATGGTGGCCAATGCCGCCGTAGCCCTGATGAGCACCCGATCCTATCGCCCGGCTCGCTCGCTTGAGGACACGCTCAAGTTGTTATCGGAGGGCGTGAATACTATTCCGCCAGCCATTCTTCACTCGCTGCGCCAAGTAATCGGGCGCGCAAACGCGCCGCACTAGATCACAGCAAAAATCCTCTTATTTCCAATGTTTTGCCCGGTTTTTTGGCTCGGCGGGTAACCACGCCTGATTAAATTTACATCAAACGGGCGCGGTTCGATTGATACGCCGGTATGGTTGCTCCTATAAACGATACTTAAGAAAGTATTACTTTTGATGGGCTTGGCCGTGTAACTGCCTCATAAAGGGGGCGGGACAAGGTCATATGGGGGCGTTTTGATGCGTATCGATGGTTTCCGGCGGTCACTTCTCGTGGCTGCTGCTCTTCTTCTGTCTGCTGCACCTGCTTTTGCGCAAACCGCCGCGCAGCCCAGTCATGTTGACGAGCGATTCCGTCCCCAGCCGACGCAGCCATCCGTCGGCGCGCCCATAGAAATTCCCTCCACCCCGCAATCCGCTGCACCGGCGGGAAGCGAGAACATCTCTTTCACGCTTTCCAGCATCAGCTTCGAAGGCAATTCGGCGCTGCCGAACAGCCAACTCCAGGCAATGGCGGCTCCCTATATTGGCAGCAGCATCACGCTCGCACAGGTCTATGAGCTTGCCGACAAAGTGACTGCTGCCTATCGCGCCGCGGGCTTTATTCTTGCGCGCGCGGTGGTTCCCGCACAAAAAATTACCGGCGGACATTTAACGCTGCACATCGTTGAAGGGTTCATCGATCAGGTGAAAATCCAGGGCGATGCAGGCGGCGGGCGTCATTATCTCGAAGCCTATGGCCGGCGCATCGCCGCGATCCGGCCGCTGACGGCCGATGTTCTGGAGCGTCAATTGCTCCTGGTCAGCGATCTTGTCGGCTTCAATGTCCGCAGCATTCTGACGCCTTCCGCAGTGGTGCCGGGCGCCGCCGATCTGACGCTTGTCGTCGATCGCAAAGCCGTCGACGCCTTTCTCTCCGTGGACAATCGCGGTTCCAAATATCTTGGTCCTTTGGAAGTCCAGGCCGGCGTTTTCGTCAACGACGCATTCGGCACGGGTGGACGCCTCGGCGTGAACGCCGTGGTCACGCCGAATTCGGGACCGGAACTCGGTTACGGCGCGGTCAGCTTCGATCAACCCATCGGCACCAATGGCATGCGTCTCTTCACGACCGTGAGCTACACGCGCACGCATCCCGGCTCGATCCTGGCGGCGTTGGACACCAAGGGCCGCGCCCTCAATGGCGACACCTCGCTGTCCTATCCGTTCGTGCGCTCGCGCGATTTCAACTTCGAAGGCTCCGTCGGGCTTTCCTATCACGACGTGGAATCGCAGAACGACGTCGTCTCGCCCCTCTTTGACGATCATGTGCGGTCAGTGAATGCGAGCCTCTACATCAACACGCTGGACGACTGGGGCGGCTATTCCACCGCCACTGTGCGCCTGACGCAGGGCCTGCAGGTGTTCGGCGCGACGCAGGACAGCTCAATACACAAATCGCGCGTCGGCGCGAGCGGCGACTATACGCGCGGCAATTTCGACGTGAGCCACGAGCAGCCCCTGTTCGATCGCGTGTCGTTGCTGGTGGCCGCGAGCGGGCAGACCTCGTTCGGCGATCCGCTTCTGGC
>DATCFN010000138.1:0-4208 GCA_036509475.1 Rhizomicrobium sp.
CACCCAGAATGAGCAGCGCATCGACCAGCACGCCCGCATGGGGAAACGCCCCGGCTTCGTGCGTTCCCCAGAAGAAGACCAGCGCGCATGTCAGCGGAAAAAGCAGCCACACTTCCACGGTAAGCCCGTCCATCGAATCCACATGCGTCGTCTTGCGGAAGAAGCCATAAAACCCGAACGACAAAGACAGCGTGACCGCGATCCATGAAAAATGCCCGAGCGCGACGGACTGAATAATCACGGCGACCGACGCCAGCACGATCGCGGCAATGCGCAACCGCGAAATATGCTCGCCAAGCAGCAGCACGCCGAGCCCAATGGAGATGAGCGGCGTGATGTAATAACCAAGGCTCGCTTCCACCAGCTGATGGCTGGCGATGGCAAAGATATAGGTCGTCCAGTTGATGCTGATGAGAACGCTCGTTAGCGCCAGGGTTGCGATCAATCGCTTCTGACGAAACAGACCGGCAATACGCGGCAGCCGTCCCCGCGCGACCGCGACAATCGCCACGAAGAGCGCGCACCAGAAGATGCGATGCACCGTCAATTCGAACGGAGGCACCTTCGCCAGCAGCCGCCAATAAAGCGGCATGATCCCCCAAAAGGCATAGGAGAAACCGGCGAAAAGAATACCGGACATGTCGTCTTTGGCGGGGCTGTTCATCGCTTGCGTTTTCATGGAATGGCTCGGACCGCGACCATAGCGATTTGCAATGGCCCCGGAGCCTGCACTTTTTCACAGCAGCTATGCGCGCGCGCCATCGCGAAACAATTTGTAACAGATCGAATCCGTCAGCGCTTCGAAGCTCGCATCCACGATGTTGGGAGAAACGCCGACGGTGGACCAGCGATGGCCCTGCCCATCCGCGCTTTCCACCATGACGCGCGTGACCGCTTCGGTGCCGCTGGTGAGGATGCGCACTTTGTAATCCACCAGCCGCAAATCCGCGAGCGAGGCGGAGTATTTGCCCAGATCCTTGCGCAACGCATCGTCCAGCGCGTTCACCGGGCCGTTGCCGGTGCCGACATTGTGATAGGTCTCGCCGTCCACCTTCACTTTCACGACGGCTTCGGAGACGGTGGCGAATTCGCCGCGCGCGTCATGGCGGCGTTCGACCATGACGCGGAAACTCTCCACCGCGAAATAGTCCGGCACCTGCCCCATCGCGCGCCGCGCCAGCAATTCGAACGACGCCTCCGCGCCGTCATAGGCATAGCCGAGAAATTCTTTCTGTTTGACGTCCTCCAGCAGTCGCGAAACGCGCGCGTCATCGGCGGCGATGTCGATGCCCGCATCGGCCAGCCGCGACAACAGGTTGGAACGCCCCGCCTGATCCGACACCAAAATCTTGCGCGCATTGCCCACCGCTTCCGGCGGTACATGCTCATAGGTGCGCGGGTCTTTCAGCACCGCCGACGAATGAAGGCCGCCTTTGTGGGCGAAGGCCGACGGCCCGACATAGGCGGCATGGCGGCCCGGCGCGCGGTTGAGGATTTCATCTAACAGCCGCGACACAGGGGTGAGTTGCGCGAGTTGTTCGCGCCACACGCCGGTTTCGAACTGCGCGACATAAGCGTCTTTCAGCAACAGCGTCGGCAACAGCGCGCAGAGATTGGCGTTGCCGCAACGCTCGCCAAGCCCGTTCAGCGTTCCCTGAATTTGCCGCGCGCCGCCGCGCAAGGCTGCGAGGCTCACGGCGACGGCTTGTTCGGTATCGTTATGGGCGTGTATGCCGAGCGCGACATCCGGCAGTTTGGCTTTCACTTCGCTGACGATGCGATAGACGTCCTCCGGCATTGCGCCGCCATTGGTGTCGCACAGCACCAGCCAGCGTGCGCCTGCGTTGTGCGCCGCGCGAATGCAGTCCAGTGCGTATTGCGGATTGGCCTTGTAGCCGTCGAAGAAATGTTCGGCGTCAAACAGCGGCTCGCGGGCCTTGGCTTTCACCGCCGCGATGGATTGGGCGATGTTGTCGATATTCTCGGCGCGCGGAATTTCCAGCGCCACATCGACATGGAAATCCCATGTCTTGCCAACCAGACAGGCGGCATCGGCCTGTGCGTCCAGCACCGCGGACAGCCCCGGATCGTTCGCCGCGCTGCGCCCCGCCCGCTTGGTCATGCCGAAGGCGACGAAGCGCGCGGTTTTGAGCGGCGGCCGCTCGGAGAAGAATGCCGTGTCCGTCGGATTGGCGCCGGGAAAACCGCCTTCGACGTAATCGATACCGAGCCTGTCCAGCGCCAACGCGATCTGGCGCTTGTCCTCCACCGAGAAATCGACACCCTGCGTCTGCGCCCCGTCGCGCAACGTGGTGTCGAAGATGAAGAGACGCTCTCTACTCATAACACCAATCGCCACCCAACAATTCACCATGACCGGGCTTGGTCCGTAGCGACAGCGTGCGGACGCCACCCAGAGATAGCCGCGCTATTGGCGTTTCTTCTCTGCGCCTCTGCGGCTCTGCGTGCAAAAATTTCTCACGCAGAGCCGCAGAGACACAGAGGTTTCGCTTAGCTCCGCGTCTCCGCGCTTCCGCGTGAGAATCTATTTCACGCGGAGACGCGGAGGCGCGGAGAAAAAGGTTGGGTGGCCGGGTTAAACCCGGCCATGACGGATCAGCGTTCACCGCTTCACGTCCCACGTCGTCCCATCGGGACCATCTTTCAGCACGATACCTTGGGCCAGAAGTTCTTCGCGGATGCGATCGCTTTCTTTGAAGTCCTTCGCCTTGCGCGCGGCAATGCGCGCTTCGATGGCACGTTCAATGGCCGTGGTATCGATGGCTTTCTTGCTTTTGAGCGCTTCGGGTTTCACCGAGAAGCCGAGCAGCGCCAAACCACCGGCGATATGTTCCGGCGACGACTTGTGCAACTCGGCAATCGCGGCGGGCGTGTTGAGATCGTCGGCCAGCGCGGCCAGCAATCCTTCACCGACGCCGGTATCCGCCAGCGGTTCGACAATGTCGTACCATTTCTCCAGCGTGTTCCAGCTTTCGCGCATGCCCGCGACGGTCCAATCCATCGGCTGGCGGTAATGCGAGCGCAGCATGTTGAAGCGCAGCACGTCGCCCGGCCAGTCGGCGAGCAATTCATTGATCGTCACGAAGTTGCCGAGGGACTTCGACATCTTTTCGCCTTCGACGTTCAGGAAACCGTTGTGCATCCACACATTGGCGAGCGGGTGATGATGGTGCGCGCTTTCGCTCTGCGCGATTTCGTTTTCGTGGTGCGGAAACACCAGGTCGATTCCGCCGCCGTGAATGTCGATGGTGTCGCCCATCGTCGCCTCGATCATCGCGGAGCATTCCAGATGCCAGCCCGGCCGCCCGCGGCCCCACGGCGAATCCCAGCCCGGGGTGTTCGCGTCGGACGGTTTCCACAACACGAAATCCATCGGATTTTTTTTGTACGGCGCCACGTCGACGCGCGCGCCCGCGATCATGTCGTCCAGCGAACGGCGCGCGAGCTTGCCATAGTCGGACTTGGACGACACATCGAACAGCACATGCCCGGATGCTTCATAGGCGTGGCGGCCCGCGATGAGCGCCTGCACCATCGCGATCATCGGCACGACGTTCTCCGTGGCGCGCGGTGAGACGGTCGGCGGCAGGCAGCCCAGCGCGGCGATGTCGCGGTTGTAAACCGAATAGGTTTCCTCGGTCAGTTCGCGCACCACATCCAGGATCGGCACATTGCGGTCGCCGCGCCGCTCCAGCGCGCGCGCGTTGATCTTGTCGTCTATGTCCGTGATGTTGCGGACATAGGTGACGTGACCTTCACAGTAAACATGGCGCAGCAGCCGGAACAGCACATCGAACACGATGGCCGGGCGCGCATTGCCGATATGGGCATAGTCGTAAACCGTCGGCCCGCAGACATACATGCGGACATTGGCGGGATCGATCGGAACGAAGTCTTCCTTCGTTTTCGTCAGCGTGTTGAACAGGCGAAGCGTGGTCATGGCACTTTCTTACTGTGATTTGCGGTTAAAAACATTAGTGCGCACGCGGAGGCGCGGAGACGCGGAGTTCTTGGCCATTTCCAACGCCGCCGCGCTGCTTTTTGGGGCGCAAAACGCGCCCACCCCAAAACCTTTTTTCTCCGCGTCTCCGCGCCTCCGCGTGGACCTGAACATCCATCACAAGCTCAAAGCGGGCGCACTCGCGCCCTGTTGGGAAATAACAATTTTAGAGGATGTGGATGAGCAA
>DATCFN010000139.1:0-3129 GCA_036509475.1 Rhizomicrobium sp.
AAGGCGAGACGATGCCGGTGCGCCTGAACGTGCCGGGCCGCCACAACGTCGCCAACGCGCTGGCGGCGCTTGGCGCGGTGAAAGCCGCCGGGGTCCCGCTCAGGGACGCCGCCGGCGCCATCGCGCGCTTCGGTGGCATCAAGCGGCGGCTGGAAGTTGTCGGCACTGCAAACGGCATCACCGTCATCGACGATTTCGCGCACAATCCCGACAAGATCGCAGCCACGCTCGCGACGCTGCACGACTTTCCCGGCCGGCTGTTGATCCTCTTCCAGCCGCATGGCTTCGGGCCGTTGAAGAAGATGAGGGCCGAATTCGTCCAGACATTCGTGCGCGATTTGCGCGATGGCGATGTGTTGGTGATGCCGGAGCCTGTCTATTACGGCGGCACGACGGACAGAAGCGTGTCCAGCGGCGACATTGCTGCGGACATCGCGGCGCTGGGGCGCGAAGCTCATGCATTTGAGACCCGCGATGCATGCGGAGACATACTTCGCAAAGCCGCGCGGCCGGGCGACCGGATCGTGGTGATGGGCGCAAGAGACGACACACTGTCCGTTTTTGCCGCGAAACTGCTCAGCGACCTGAACATTTGAGCTTCCGTAGCGGATACTTGGTGCATCAGAAATATTCACCTCGGACGTCTTAAATTGTCTGTGATCCGCTGCTCTGGCGCTTGGCGATTAATAGGCCCTTAGTCATTTAACTCTAAGTTAGTCTCGCCGGAAACTGGTTGAACGCCGGATTGGGGCACGGCCATGTTGAAAAACCTTCACGGAGAAAAGCGCACCCTCCGATCGCAACAGGAGCTGGACGCCGTCATCGCGTCGCATGAGCGATTCATCGCAAGCAAAGGCGGCACGCGCGCGCAGCTCGGCGGTCTGGATCTCAGCAACCTGCATCTGGAAAAACGCATCCTGCGCGAAGCGGATTTTTCGGGCTCGGCCTTCGTCAACGCGACGATGTGGGGTGCAGACCTCGAGCGGGCCAGTCTTTATTGCGCCGATCTTCAAGACTGCGATCTCCGGCGTGCCAACCTGCAACACGCCGATATGCGCGGTGTCTCGCTTAAAGGCGCCAATCTGGCTTTCGCCAAGCTGGACAATGCCGACATGCGCGCGGCGATGATGATGTATATGTCGCCGGACGGTATTTCGATCCTCAATCGCGAAAGCGCGAGCGACGGCGGTGTCGTGGACTTTTCCAACTGCTCGCTGAAAAAAGCATCCTTCGGCAATGCCAAACTGCACGGCGCCAATTTCAGCGGCGCGTTGTTGCAGGGTGTGAATTTTCGCGGCGCCAAGCTGAGTGACGCCAATTTCAGCGGCGCGGTCCTGACCGGCGTGAATTTGCAGGACCTGCAATTGCCCGCGGAGACGTTCAAGGATTGCGTCACCGATATTTCCGCCCAGGCACAAGGAAAGTTCGACGAGCTGCGCGGCCGGTTGGACGCACATCAGCAATGGATCGTCACCGGCGGCAAGCAAGGCAACCATTGCGTACTCGATGGCGAGGACATACGCCCGCTGCTGCAACTGGTTGTGGGCCGCCCTTTGACGGGATTGTCGGCGCGCAATGCGATAGCGGTGGGCCTCAATTTTTCCGGTTGCCAGCTTCAAGGCGCGCGGTTCGATGGCGCGGATCTGCGCGACGTCGATTTCACCGGCGCCGATCTGCGCGGCGCGTCCTTCGCGGGTGCAAAAATTTCGCATGCCTGCTTCAACAAAGCCGATCTGCGGACCCTTGAACTGAGCACCGGACAGGCGCGTCCCGCCAATTTGTGCGCTGCAGTCGGCTCGCTGGATCAATTCGGCGGCGCCCTGTTGGACGGCCAAGCCTCCGATCTGGGCCTGGCGGGACAAGCCGCCGCATAGCAGCTATGCCCGGCATTTCAGGGTGTTGTTGCGACAAACTCCCCGATACCATCCTGCCAAGAGCGCGTTTCTCCTGGGGGATATTTCCATCATGTATCGCATCGCCTCGCTTACCGCCGCCTGCCTTCTTTCCACCGCCGCCGTTGTGTGGGCACAGCCCGCGCCGATGCCGGCCGACCAGGCCACGCTGGATAAAAGTTTCGACGCCGCTGTCCGTCCCGCCGAAATGGGCGACTGGATGAAGACCATGTCGTCGCAGCCCAACCATGTCGGCTCGCCGCACGACAAGATCAACGCCGAATGGCAACTCGCCAAGTTCAAGTCCTTCGGCTGGGACGCGCATATCGAAACCTTCCAGGTTCTCTACCCGACGCCGATCATCGAATCGCTCGAGATGGTCGCGCCCAAACCGTTCAAGGCGACCTTGCAGGAACCGCCGATCCCCGGCGACAGCAGCGCACGCGCGAAGGACTACGCGTTGCCCGCTTACTTCGCCTATCAGGGCGACGGCGATGTCACCGCCGGTCTTGTCTACGTCAATTACGGCATGCCGGACGACTACAAGCAGCTTCAGCGCATGGGCATCAGCGTCAAAGGCAAGATCGTCATCGCGCGCTACGGCGCCGGCTGGCGCGGTTTGAAGCCGAAGCTCGCACAGGATCACGGCGCGATCGGCTGTATCGTTTATTCCGATCCGGCGGATGACGGTTACGCCGTCGATTCCACCTATCCGAACGGCCCGGAACGTCCGCCGCATGGCATCCAGCGCGGGTCGGTGCAGGACATGACGCTCTATCCGGGCGATCCGCTGACGCCGGGCGTGGGTGCGACGGCCGACGCCAAGCGCCTGACGCGCGAAACCGCCACGACCATCCTGAAAATTCCGTCCTTGCCGATCTCCTATGCCGACGCGCAGGTATTTCTGGCCGCGATGGCGGGACATGTTGCGCCGGCGAACTGGCGCGGCGCGTTGCCGATCACTTATCGGGTCGATTCCGGCGCGACCAAGGTGCATTTGGTGGTCAAATCGGATTGGAGCCTGAAGACGATCTATGACGTGATCGCGACCTTGAAGGGCTCGACCTATCCCGATCAATGGGTCGTGCGCGGCAATCACCATGACGGCTGGGTGTTCGGCGCTAGCGATCCTTTATCCGGCCAGGTCGCGCTGATGGAAGAGGCGCGCATCATGGGCGATATGGAAAAGCAGGGCTGGCGTCCCAAGCGCACCATCGTTTACGCCAGCTGGGACGGC
>DATCFN010000140.1:0-12998 GCA_036509475.1 Rhizomicrobium sp.
AATTTATACTCAACCCTCTCCCCCACGAAGGTGGGGGAGAGGGCAGGGTGAGGGGGATGGTTACAAAGTCTCAAACGGCGAAAAGAAAATCTCGCTCTCTCAACAGGTCAAGAGCGCGCGAAATGCGCCACAAGCCGTCCGCTATCGAAAACGAATTTTGGCAATATGTAAGGGACCGCAAGCTTGACGGCTTCAAGCTCCGGCGGCAGGTCTTGATCGGCCCTTATATTGCGGACTTCGTCTGCACGGAGAAGAAGGTCGTCGTCGAACTTGATGGCCCATTGCATGACGTTGATTATGACGCGCGACGAGATGCTTATATGCAGAAGCATGGCTATCAAATCATGCGATTCAAGAATGACGATGTGG
This sequence comes from Rhizomicrobium sp., assembly GCA_036509475.1. Lineage (GTDB taxonomy): Bacteria > Pseudomonadota > Alphaproteobacteria > Micropepsales > Micropepsaceae > Rhizomicrobium. The sequence continues at coordinate 370 of DATCFN010000140.1, forward strand.
GCTGGGATTTTGCGTCTGTGCTTGTCACAGTGCGCGAAGCGTTGAGAGCCCCCTCACCCAACCCTCTCCCCCACATGCGTGGGGGCGAGGGCTAATTGTTGGAGTATTTCAAATGACCCTCACCATGCCCGCGCCCATCGGCAAAGCCGAACGCAAGGAGCGCATCCAGAAACTCTGCGCGCAAATGGAGGCGGCGGGTGTCGTCGCCACGCTCATCGGGCCGACGACGTCGCTGCGTTATTTCACCGGATTCTCCTGGCATCCATCGGAACGCTTCACCGGCGCGCTGATCCATGCGAACGGCACGGTCGAATATATCACCCCTGGTTTCGAGAAGGACAAGGTCGCGCAAATCATCGGCATCGAGGGCGACATTCACGTCTGGCAGGAAGAGCAAAGCCCCTACGTGCTGATCAAGAGCCGGTTGCCCACCGGAAAGCTGGCGGTGGACGATTCTGTGGCGCTGTTCACCTTCCTCGGTTTGCGCGGCGTGTTTGGCGATGAGCGACTCACCCGTGGCGGCCCGCTCATCAATGCGATCCGCCGCATCAAGTCGAAAACCGAACTTGCGCTGATGCAGCACGCGAAAAATGTCACGCTCGAAGTGCAGCGCCGCGCCTGGAAGAATCTGAAAGCCGGCATGCGCGCCAGCGAGGTCGAGAAGTTTATCGACAGCGAACACCGCAAGCTCGGCGGCAGCGGCAACATCTTCTGCATCGTCTCCTTCGGCGAAGACACGTCGCTGCCGCATGGCGGCGAAACCGATCGCGTGCTGAAGGAAGGCGATGCGGTGCTCATCGACACAGGCACCAGTTTCGACGGCTACAATTCCGATATTACGCGCTCTTACGTTTTCGGCGCGCCGCCATCGAACGAATATGTGCGTGTGTGGGAAGCGGAGAAGCGCGCGCAGGCCGCGGCCTTCGAGGCCGCGAAGCTGGGCGCGCCGTGCTCCAGCGTGGACGATGCCGCGCGCGCTTCGATGGGAACGGAAGGCTTCGGTCCCGATTACAACATGCCCGGCCTGCCGCATCGCACCGGTCATGGCATCGGCATGGACGTGCATGAAGCGCCGAACTTGGTGCGCGGCGACATGACTCCGCTCGCCCCCGGCATGTGCTTCTCCAACGAGCCGATGATCGTGGTGCCGGGCAAGCTCGGCGTCCGCCTCGAAGATCATTTCTACATGACGGAAACCGGCCCGCGCTGGTTCACCGAACCGTCCTATAGCGCGCACGAACCCTTCAAAGGCGTCGCCGCGATCGACTAGGCCGCCGCGGCATCCAGGACCTCGAACGCGGCCTTGACGGCGTATGTTTTATATGAGAACATATAGTGAACAATATATTGGGCCTGTGGCCAGAAAAATCACAAGGGACGCAAGGCGCCTCCAAATTTCTCAAAAACAACCTTCGAGGGAAAATTATGGAAGTTCAAATAGTTAGCGAAAATTCCCGGCCCGGCTTGCGGGTCAAAAGCCCCGGCGGCGCGCCGTTCGGCAATCGCAATGCCCTGCGGCATGGCTGGTACACGGAAGAAAAGCTGGCCTCGGCCAAAGCGCTCAAGGTGGAGTTGGCGCAGATGAAGCTGCTCTGCGCGCGGGTGCGGGCCGATGTTGCGCTGGCTTTGCTCGCCACGTCGCCGGTCAGGCTTTGACGGCGTCGCCCCAGTAATTGAATCCGGCGAAATGCGGCGTGCCAGGCAGGTACATCGTCTCCATTTTGGTGACGCGAAAACCACCGTCGCGAATGATGTCGGGGATCGGCCGCCCCAGATGGCAGTTGCCGCACAGCGCCTTCCATACCGGCGTGATGCGGTCCTGCCAGCGCTTCACATTCGCGTCCGGCGCCTCGCCATGTTCGCAGAAGATCATCGTGCCGTCCGGTTTCAGCACCCGGCGCATTTCGCCCAGTGCTTTGTGCACGTCGGGAATGGTGCAGAGCGTGTAGGTGACGAGGATCGTATCGGCCTGTTCGTCTTCCAATGGAATCTGCTCCGACGGCAGATCGAGGAATTCCAGCGGTATCGTCGTTTGCGACACGCGCTCCGCGGCCCGCGCGCGCATTTCCTTCGACGGCTCCAGCGCCCACAGATGCGTGACTTTCGCGGCATCGTAAAAAGGAAGGTTATGACCGGCACCGAAACCGATCTCCAGCACGCGGCCGGACGCGCGCGGCACGACTTTCCTGCGCTGATAGCGAATGGGTTTGGTGCTCATCGCCGCATTCAGCAGCGGCGGCAGAAGATAGCGGTCGTAAAGGCCCATGCGATTTTCCCGACGGTCTAATGGCCCGGCTGTTCTTCCAGCAGGTGATGGCCGGAGAAATCATAGCACGGGAGGCCCAGGTTGGATTGCGGTGCGTCGGGTGGGCATTGTTTTTCGATCGGTGCGGCGTCCCTGTTGCGCTCCTTGATGACCTGGTCGAAGGGCGATGGCTTGGCGGGGCCGAGCAGCGGTTGTTGCTCCGCCGGTTTCTGGCCGTTCCACCGGTTGCGCAGGCAATGTTCTTTTTCCTGCGCCGAGAGCTGCTCATAATATTCGCCGCTGCAGTTGAAGAGGTAGCGGCCCAGCCCATAGACGTCTCCCGGTGTCTGCTGCCTTTGCGATGGCGGCGGCGGGGGCGCGGTGAACGCAGGATTTTCCACCGGCGGCAGCGGCGAAAGCGGCACCGGGATCTGCTCCTGGATGATGGGGGCCGGCGCTTCTTGTGTCTTGGGCCGTGGCGGCGGCGCCAATGTCAGGAAGATCTCGCGCGGATGGCCCAGATCGGCGATCGGCAGCAAGCCCGTCGTCGTCAGAAGCAGCAATACCAGCAGCAGATGGAGAAGAAGAACGCCGCCACCGGTCGCAACCTTGCGCCATGGCACTTCGAAACGCATGCCTGCTCCATCTCGGGCCAAAGCCGGTATGCGCCATCAAACAGCGGATTGGCCGCGCGGGCAATCAGTGTGCCGAAGGGTCCGGCGGATCGCCATTGTTCGGGATATGCAACTCCTCCGGTTTATCGCCATAGCCCGGCTGCTTGTCGAGATCGAATTTCTCATCCGCCGCCGCTGCCGCTTTGCCCAGGCAAATAAGCGTGCCCAGTGGGTTAATGCTGTTGGGGTCCATGCAAGGCAGCAGCAGCGGCGCGTTCTTGCGCGCACGTCCTCGCGCCCAAAATGCGGCACTGTGCGAACGATTTGTGTGATCTGCGTAATCCACCGCTGCGTTGTCATGCACCGGGCCAAAACCCGGCGCGGCGCATTGCGCGATCTGCTCCGGTGTCAGCGCGCCGCGATTTCCCGGCGCGCAATCGAAGAGCGATGGCAGGCCTCTCAGCGCCGTGCCGTGGCCGGGCAACGGCGGCAAGGTGACGTTGCTGTAATCCGGATATCTTTGCAGCGGTGTAACGTTGAGGGGTTTGGCTGCCGACTTCGCGCGCGCTGGCGGCAGTTTCACTTCGGGCTTGGCTGGCGCCAGCCAGAGTAGAATTTCGCGAACCGGCTTTGCGGCGTCGATTTGATGATGTGTCGCCTGGATGAAAAGCAGAACGACCAGCAGGTGCAGCGCAAGCACCGCTAGCGCGCCGGCAAATTTGCGCAGCGGAAATCGCGGGAGCGACGTCAGCGTCATTCACGCGTCCACTTTATGTTCCAGTATCTCGCCGGGCTGGCATTGCAGCACGCCGCAAATTTTGTCGAGCGTGGCGAAGCGCACGCCCTTCACCTTGCCGGACTTCAGCAACGACAGATTGGCTTCGGTGATGCCAATGGCTTCGGCCAGTTCCTTGGAGCGCATTTTGCGCTTCGCCAGCATCACATCCAGATTGACGATGATGGCCATTACACGAACGCCGCGTTTTCATCGGCCACGCGACGTGCTTCCGCCATCACCCGCGCGATCACCAGCACGACCCCGGCCATGAACAAAGTCGCGACATCATTGGAGCCGAAGCCCAGCGAGATCGACCGGTGGCCATGACCGCGCGCGAAGGTCAGCGCGAAAGAGATCGGCGCCTGCATGACGAAGCTCGCGACGACACCGCAGAACAACGCAAGGGCGACATGGTTCAGCGCCCGCAATGCGCTCTGCGAAAAGACTTCGCCTTTGGCGTGAAGAAGAAAGAGTTGGCGCAACGACCACAGCGCCCACATTGTGAAGCCCACCGAAACCAGTTCGCAGGCGAGTGCTATCAGGCGAAACGGTAGCGGCACGGCGCCGGTGATGTCCGCGCCCAGATGATTGATGTCGAACATCATCCAGTGGCTGCGATCGGGATCGAGAAAGACATAGGCTGTGATCGCCGGAACGATCAGGAACCCGATAGTCGATAGCCACGCCATGGTTCGGCTGGCGTGAATGAGTTGCGGCGGGACGGTCATCTGGAGCCTCCGGAAAGTAAGCCGGGGATTCCTAGATGCGATAAATAATTATCGCAATACAATAATTATTCAGGCGCGATCTTGACCTGGATTCCGTCCAATTCCGGCGCGCAGGTGAGTTGGCAGGACAATCGGGAGTTGGGCTCCACCGCCAGTGCCATGTCCAGCATGTCGATTTCGGCGTCCGAGGGCTTGGCAAGTTTTTCGTACCAGCCGTCCTCGACATAGACGTGGCAGGTGGCGCAGGCACAGGCGCCGCCGCACTCCGCCGCGATGGGAAGTCCCGCATCGCGCAGGATTTCCATCACCGTCCAACCGTCGCGGCCTTTCAGTGTGTGCTCGGCGCCTTCGCGGTCCGTTGCGATGATCTTCACGCGACACCCAGTTTCTTCTGCAGATTGGACGACGAGGTTGTGTACTGGAAGCGCAGCTTCTCATTCGGGCGACAGATGTGGAAGGCTTCCTGCGCCATCAATGCCGCTTCGTGAAAGCCGGACAGGATCAGCTTCAGCTTGCCGGCATAGGTGTTGATGTCACCGATGGCAAAGATGCCCGGCGTCGTGCTCTGGAATTTCGCGGTGTCCACACCGATCAGATTTTCGGTGAGGTTCAACCCGAAATCGGCGATGGGGCCAAGCTTGATGGTAAGGCCGAAGAACGGAATGAAGGTGTTGCAGGCGTGCTCCCATTCCTTCTTTTCGGGATTGGAAAGCGTGACGGCGTGAAGATGTCCGCCGTCGCCATGCAGCGCCTTCACGCTGGCGACCTCGAAATTGATTTTGCCGTGCGCCGCAAGTTCGCGCATCTGGTTGACGCTGTGCTGTGCCGCACGGAAGCCATCACGGTGATGCACAAGAGTAAGCTTCGCGGCTATGGGGGCGAGGTTGATGGTCCAGTCGAGCGCGCTGTCACCGCCGCCCGCGATCAGAATGTTCTTGCCGCGAAATTCTTCCATCTTGCGCACGGCGTAATGCACGGATTTGCCTTCATAGGCGTCGATGCCCGGAATCGGTGGACGCTTGGGCACAAAACTTCCGCCGCCTGCCGCGATCACCACGACCGGCGCGATGATGTGTTCGTCCGCATCCGTCGAAAGTTTCCAGCGGCCATCGGGTAGTTTTTCCAGACCGCTTGCCATCTGGTTGAGGTGGAAGGTGGGGTGAAACGGCTTGACCTGTTCGAGAAGGCGGTCGGTCAATTCCTGGCCGGTCACGACCGGCAGGCCCGGAATGTCGTAGATCGGCTTCTCTGGATAAAGCTCGGTGCATTGGCCGCCCGGCCGGTCGAGGATGTCGACCAGATGTGCCTTCAGATCCAGCAGTCCCAGTTCGAACACGGCGAACAGGCCGATAGGCCCTGCCCCAATGATCGCGACGTCGGTTTCGATTGTGCTCATTGGATATTTAACACTCTTAATCTGTATGAACTTTAGAACCACACGCTTCTACTGATAAATAGCGGCGCCTGCAATCGGCGCAAGTGCGGCTCGCGAAATGTCGCGGCCTTTGGCCTTGAGCCATCCGCGCGCCCGGCCCCACATCATGCCTGCAATCGGAAGAGATACACCATGCACTCCGCCTCTCCTGTTCCGCCGTCCGCCTGCGCCGGCATGGCCGATGTCCGCGCGCAGATAGATCGTCTCGACCGCGTGCTTGTCGGACTGCTGGCTGAACGGCAAGGCTATATCGAGCGCGCCGCGCAGATCAAAACCGACCGCAACGTCGTGCATGACGATGCCAGGATCGAAGATGTCGTGGCGAAAGTTCTGGCGGAAGCAAAGCATGCAGGCCTGAGCGCGGCCATCGCCGAGCCGGTGTGGCGCTTGCTTATCGCGCGGTGCATTGCGCACGAGTTTGAGAAATTCGATGCGAAGTCTTCAGCGGCCTAGATAGGCGCCGATGAAAAGCTGCACCGCTTCCGCTTCCAGTTTCAGGTCCTGAAGCGCGCGGATCGCGCCGGCATTGTCCGGCGCGGGCAGGGCAGGTTCGGCATTGGCCGCGGCATCCGCCATGGCAAACGCGCCGATGCCGCGCGCGGCGCCTTTCAGCGAATGGGTGATTTCTTTCCACCCTTTCAGGTCGCGCGCTTCCAGCACGGCCTGTAACTTGTTCATCAGCTCCGCCGACTGGCCTGCGAAAAGCTGCAGAATTTCCGCGTTGAGTTTCGGATCGCCGCCTGTGTAGCGGGAGAGGTGGACAAGATCGACGGGACGGGCTTGTGCGCTGACCGGCATGGGCGTTGGCCTTTGATTCAGTCGGTCAGTATCCGCAGGGCGCCTCAAGGCCACGTTAACGTCCGTGTGCGGATTTATGGTTTACGAATGCCTAACAGGCTTAGACGCGTGCCGTCATAAGGTGCCCGCGGCCCAGCAATTTCAGGTCGTCCTTGCGTCCCGCAAAGTAGCGCGCGTTCAGCGCGTCGGCGCCGAAATCCTCGACATGCGAAAACCCCAGTGCCGCGATGTCGCGCGCCAAATCCTGCGGCATGAAGAAACTGCGGAATGGTTCCCCGGACGCCGCCACGCGCTCCGCCATTGCGAGAGCGGCCGCCTGATGGGCGGGATCGCGGACATCGATCGGCTCGCCATAGTCGAAAATCACTTCGCTGCCGCGCGGCAGGCCGGCGATGAAGCGCAAGGTCGCCATGATGGCTTCGTGCGTCAGATAGGGCACGACGCCGAGCCACGCGAAAAGCGCGGGCTTGGTTTGGTCGAAACCGGCCCGCGCCAGTCCTTCGGCCAGCGTTTCGCTTTCAAAATCCACCGGTGCGTAGGTCAGCGCGGCAGGAATTTCGATTCCGGCGTCATTCAGTTTTTCGCGCTTCCAGGCTTGCGTCGCCGGATGGTCGACTTCGAACACGCGAAGGCCAGGATATTTGCGCGATGCGCGATAGGCGAAGGTATCGAGACCGGCTCCCAGCAACACGTATTGGCTCACTCCCTGTTCGATGGATGCCGCCAATGCGTCCTCGCTGAAACGGCTGCGGGTGGCAATGAAGGCGCGCAATCCTTGCCCCCGGCCATCGGTGTGGCGCGCGCCGCCGGACCGCAGCTCGGCCTCCGCCTCAAGCCCGATAATTCGCAGGGCCAGGGGGTCCTCGAAGATCGGCGGGTGGTCCAGAAGCTGGTGGGCGGCGCGGTGCATCGCTGCGCCTTGGGCGGTGACGCTGGGGCTGTTGGCTTTCATGAGGCCATTTTCGCGCGTTAACGATTGGAACGCCAGTCCGCGCCGAAGGGCCGCAACTCCCGCTCGCGCTGGGTTCCAATGATGGTTAAGGTGTGACGCCGTCAATCAAATGGGGTCCGTTGTGGCGTCTTCCGGACATGATCGCAGCAGCCAGCCGGTGCTGCTGCAAAGTGCAGAAAATTTCTCGGAAGAACCTCTTCTCGAACGCCGCCCGAAACGCGTCTCGTCCGGTATCTGGCCGATCAGCATTGCGCTTGTGCTTGGCGCGTTCTGGATGGGATCGGCAGCCGCTTATCTGTGGGGCTATTTCGGTCTTGCCGGATTTAAGGCCTTCACCATCCAGCAAACGGCGCTTGTCGCATTCGGCACCTTGGCGCCACCGATCTTCATGACCGTGATTGCCTGGGCGTTTGCACGCGGGCGGGCGATGAACAGCGCCGCCGAAGCACTGGCCGAAGTGACCGAGCGCTTGTTCGCTGTCGACGAAACCACGTCGCGCACCGCCGCGCGTCTTGGCCGCGCCGTGCGCCGCGAACTCGATGCGCTCAATGCCGGCCTCGATGGTTCTTTCGCGCGGCTGCGCGCTCTGGAAACTGTTCTGGAAAATCAGATCGCCGCGCTGGATGAAGCTGGCGCGCGCGCCGATGTGCGCGCCGAGTCCGTTGCCGCGCGTCTGGGCCGCGAACGCGAGCGCATCGATTCCGTTGCCGGTGCTTTGACCGACACCGCGTCGCGCGCGAGCGAAGTCGTCGCCGGACGCGTTGCCCAGTTGAAAGCCACGATCGAAACCGCGGAGGGCACGCTGCGCACGGCGGGTCAGTCGCTGGATACGCAGAGCGCGACCTTTCGCATCGCAGCCGAGGCTGCGGCCCAAGCGCCGCGCATTGCGGCGCTGGAAATCGACCGTCAGGCCAAGCAGATCGAATCTGTTTCCGACGCCGCCATGGCGCGCTCGGAATTCGTTCTTGGCCGCCACGAAAAACATCGCGCGGCGATGAACGATCTTCTGCAGCGCCTGAAAGAAGAAAGCACCGGCTTTGAGACATCGCTCGGCGGCCAGCGCGGTGCGATGGAGAATGCCATTCAGGCACTGGCCGCGCAGTCATCGAAGTTCGCCAACATCGCGACCGAAACCGAACGCCAGATCGAATTGATCATGGCCAGCGGCGCCTCGCGCGCGACGCAACTTACGGCAAGCTTCGGGCGCGAAGCGGATCGCATGAAGGAAACCAGCGATGCGGCCAACGCGACGCTGTCGCGTCTGGTGGATTCGCTTCACGATGCGGGAGCAGGCGCGCAAACATTGATCGGCGAGACGGCGTCGGAGGCGAAAAATCATGCCAAGGCGTTGGTGGGTGAGGCGATGGCCGAATGCGAACGGCTACTGCGCGCCGCAGGCGAACTCGCCAGCGAGGCGAACCAGATCAAGGACACGCTCGCCAAGGCGGTCGGCGAAGTGGAGAGCCATCTTCTGACCTTGCCCGGCGTGGCGCAGCAGGAAGCCGAACGCGTGCGGGCGATGGTGCGCAGCGAAACCGAAGAAATTCTCGATCTGTCGGCGCGAACTTTGTCCACGATCCACGCGCGCAATGCCGCGCGCAGCGGCATGCGGCCCAATCCGAACGAGCAGGCACCGGCCGAGCCCGAGAGCGAAGGCCTCGTCGGCATGGCGCGCCGCCTTACGCAACGTCCCAAGCGCAAAGATGTGCCGCCAACCAGCGAGCCCAAAACGTGGAACATGAGCACGCTGCTCGCCAACGTCGAAACCACAGAAGCGCGGTCGAAGGAATTGAAGCCCGTTGCTGCTGCGGCGCTCGGCGCGTTGCAGGCGGCTTTGGCGGACCTTGCGGTCGATCTGGAAGCGATCTCGCCCGATGCCGTTCCGGGGGACGATGAATGGCGGCGTTATCTGGCGGGCGACCGTTCCGTGTTCGCGCGCAAGCTTGCCAATGCGATCGACGACACCACGGTCAATCGCATCGCCACGCTCAATCGCGAGAACGCCCATTTCCGCGAATCCGCGGCAACCTATATGAGCGAGTTCGAGGCGTTGATGGGCCGCGCACGCGACGGCGATGGCGGCGGCTTGTTGGCGTCTTCGCTGCTCAGCGCCGATACCGGAAAAATCTATCTCGCGCTGGCCTATTCGCTCGGTCGTCTTTCATAGGCGCACAAGACGCGCCGCGTAGAAGCCGTCCATTCCGCCTTTCTCCGCCAGATGGCACGGTAGCGTCCGCAGATCTCCTTCGGCGCTGATCAACTCACTGAGGCCGAAAATCTCGGATGCCTGAACGGGTTTGCGTGCGAAGGCCGGATTGCGCGCCAGAAAATCCTCGACTTGTTCGACGCTTTCTTCCGGTTCCAGCGAGCACACCGCAAAAACAAGCGTGCCGCCCGGCGCGACCATCTCCGATGCCGCGTCAAGCAATTCGCCTGCAGCTTGCGCGGTGAGCGTGACGTCGGACTGGCTCTTGATCCACGGCAATTCGGGATGGCGGCGGATGGTGCCGGTGGCGCTGCACGGCGCATCGAGCAATACGAACGGTGCCGGTGTTGCCGGCGCGTAGTCGCGCATGTCGGCTTCGACAAGTTCGGCGGAGAATCTCAGCCGCTCCAGATTTTCGCGCACACGCGCGAGACGGGAGGGCTCTTTCTCGACCGCCGTCACGTTTGCGCCGAGCGCGGCAAGCTGCATCGTCTTGCCGCCGGGCGCCGCGCACAGATCGATCACGCGCTGGCCGCGAATGTCTCCCAACAGGCGAACCGGAAGCGTCGCGGCGAAATCCTGGACCCACCAGCCGCCTTGCGCGAATCCTTCCAGAAGATCGACGCGTCCGGTATCGGCGAGGCGATAGACATTGTCGAACAACGCAGCGGCGCCTTCCGGAATGGGCGCGTCCGCGTCGCGCAGCACAAAATCGGTTGGCGGCTGTCTGGTATGTGCTTCTGCGATGGCGCGCGCGCTCTGATCGCCGTAAGCCGACGACCAGCGCTGCCACAGCCAATCCGGCGTGTTCAGCCTTGCGGAATCTTTCGACGACAGCAACGCGGCGCCTTCTTTCGATACGCGCCGCAACACCGCATTGATCAGCGATTTGAAATGCACGGCCTTGTTGTCGGCGGCGGCGAGATTGTTGGCCGCATCGACGGCGGCATGCGGAGCCACGTCCAGGAACAACAATTCGCAGGCGCCGGCCATCATAATTTCCAGGGCCGGCCCGGCGTGATGCGGTGGCGGCGATTTGGGAACGAAGGTGCGGATCAACGCCTCGATCTGGCCGAAGCGACGCAGCGTTTCGCCGGCAATGGCGCGTGCGAAACCGGCGTCGCGCGGCGCAAGCCCGCTTTGCGCGATGACATCGTCCTGCACCGCGTCGAGCGGTCGGCGCTTGCGCAGCACCTCGCTCAATATTTTCTGGGCCGCCGCGCGCGCGGGAACGCCGCTCGCTTGCGCATTCCGGCTCATGTTCCACTTGCCTTTCGCATGCGCCGGTCATAGCTCCATACTGCGGGCCGAGCCATGGCCTGCGGATGCCCCTTTTCGACGCGTGGATTTGATGACGACGATTTCCAAGCCGGACAACATCGAGAAGCGAATCCGCGAAGCGGGCGAACGCGCCAAGGCCGAGGCCGACAAACGCCGTGCCCTCGAGCCGCAGAGAAAAGCCGCGGAGCCGGAAATCGGCGGTCCGAAAGGCCCGGAACCCACGCGTTACGGCGATTGGGAACGCAAAGGCATTGTTTCGGACTTCTAGACTCATCTTGATTCGCACCCTTGGGCGGTCCATGTAAGGCCTTGTTGAAAGGCTCTCACGCGAGCCCGACGAGGCGCCCATGTTCATCCAGACCGAATCCACACCGAACCCCGCGACCCTGAAATTCCTGCCCGGCCGCGAAGTCATGGGTGAGGCGGCGGTTGCCGATTTCCCGGACCGCGAATCCGGCGAACGCTCGCCACTGGCCCGCGCGCTGTTCGCGCAGCAGGACGTTGCGCGCGTGTTCTTCGGATCAGACTTCATCTCGGTGACGAAATCGGAAGCCAGCGACTGGCGCCATCTGAAGCCCGTCATCCTCGGCGCCATCATGGAGCATTTCACGCGCGACTTGCCGCTCCTCGAAGGCGGCGCGCAGGAGGTCAGCGATGAAGATTTCTCCGAGGACGATGCGGAGATCGTGACCCAGATCAAGGAACTGCTCGACACGCGCGTGCGCCCGGCTGTGGCGAATGACGGCGGCGACATTGTCTTCAAGGGATACGACGGCAAGTCTGGCCTGGTTTCGCTGCACATGCGTGGCTCTTGCGCCGGCTGCCCGTCATCCACGATGACACTCAAGAACGGCATCGAGAATATGCTGCGCCACTACATTCCCGAAGTGACGGCGGTGGAAGCCGTTTGAGCGGCTTCGCGCTCATCCGCAATTTCCCATGAAAATCCTCGCTGTCGATACCGCGCTTGGTGCCTGTTCCGTAGCGGTGCTCGATGGCGAAAATGTTCTGGCGCATCGCTTTGTTGCGATGGACCGCGGTCATGCCGAAGCACTCGCACCCATGGTCGAAGAGGTTATGCGCGAATCCGGCGCGACCTTCTCAGCGCTGGATCGGCTCGCCGTGACGACCGGCCCCGGCACTTTCACCGGGCAGCGTGTCGGTCTGGCCTTCATGCGCGGATTGCGTGTGGCGTTGAAGTGTCCGCTGATCGGTATCACGACACTCGAGGCGATGGGCGCGGCGGCGATGGTGGAAGCATCCGCATCCTTCGCCGCCACCATCCATGACGCCAAGCGTGGCGAGGCGTATTTGTGCGTTGTCTCGTCGAGCGGAACGGTATTGCCTCCCATGCTTGTCGCGCTGGACGAAGCGGCGGCAAAAGTTGCGCAGGCTGTCCCCGCCGAGATGCCGATGGCGATTGCGGGAACGGCCGCGGAGTTCATTGCGAACCAGTTGGGCGCGCGGGCAAGAATTACCTCCATCCGCCAACCCGATGCCTTGTGGGTTGCACGGCTGGGGCTCCGCGCGCCGGAAGCGCTGGACGCGCCGCATCCTCTTTACCTGCGTGCGCCGGACGCGAAATTGCCGGC
>DATCFN010000141.1:0-6462 GCA_036509475.1 Rhizomicrobium sp.
AGACCAGCCACAGAAATATCCCGCCGGTATAAAGCGAATACATGCGCAGCGAGATATCGTGCGTCGAGCGCGTGCGGATCGTGTGAATGACCTGCGGCAGAAACGATACCGAGGTGCAGAAGGCCGCGATAAGCCCAAGGATCGTCACATTCGTCACTGTTTTCCCCAAAAATAAACGCGGCGAACCGTGCCGTGCTTCGCCGCCAATGGCAATCTGCTGCCATGACGAAAGCCGAATTCCTCGAAGCGGTGCTGCGCAATCCGTTCAACCGCGTGATCCTGGAGCGCCTGCCCGCGCTCGCCTTGCCGGATGCATGGCTCGTCTCCGGTGCGCTTTTCCAGACCGTCTGGAATCTGCGCACGCACCAGAGGCCGGATTTCGGCATCAAGGATTACGACATCTTCTATTTCGATCCCGACTTGTCCTGGGACGCCGAAGACGCCGTCATCCGGCGCGCGGCGGAACTGTTCGGCGATCTGGGCATCGCCATCGAACTGCGCAATCAGGCGCGCGTGCATCTCTGGTATGAAGAAAAATTCGACAAACCTTACCCGCCGCTGTCACGCGCCACCGACGGCATCGACCGTTTCCTTTCGCACAATGCGCAAGTGGGTATTCGCGCAAACGCCGATGGCGTCGAGATTTACGCGCCGCACGGCCTGGATGACATCTTCGCGATGACCGTGCGGCCGAACCATACCGCCAACTTTCACCCTGACCGTTACAGGGAAAAGGCATTGCGCTGGCAAGAGTGCTGGCCGGGGCTTACGATCCTTCCAGCCTGAAACCGGAGGATCACCATGAAATACAATCAGCTCGGCAATACCGGATTGTTTGTATCGGAAATCTGTCTCGGCACGATGACGTTCGGCGGACAGGGCTATTTCAAAGTCGTCGGGGACGTGCAGCAGAAAGACGCCACCGCCATCGTTTCCAGCAGCCTCGAAGCCGGTGTGAATTTTCTCGACACGGCGGACGTGTATTCGGAAGGCGTCTCCGAAAAAATCACCGGGCAGGCGTTGAAGGACATCGGCGTCAAGCGTTCCGACGTCGTTGTCGCCACCAAATGCTATGGCCGCGTCGGCAAAGGCCCGAACGATCTGGGCGCCTCGCGCGGACACATCATGGATTCGGTGTCGCGCAGCCTTGAGCGCCTGCAAATGGATCACATCGATCTTTATCAGATTCACGGCAATGACAGCGTGACGCCGGTGGAAGAAACCATGCGCGCGCTGGACGACCTCACCCGGTAGGGCATGGTGCGTTATGCGGGCGTGTCGAACTGGCAGGCTTGGAAAATCATGAAAGCGCAAGGCGTGTCGCATCATCGCGGCTTCGCGCGCTTTGAAACGCTGCAGGCCTATTATTCCATCGCCGGGCGCGATCTGGAGCGCGAGATCGTGCCGCTTCTTCAGGATCAGAAGATCGGGTTGATGGTGTGGTCGCCGCTCGCGGGCGGCCTGCTCTCCGGAAAGTTCGGCCCCGGCAGCAACGGGCCGGAAGGCACGCGCCGCGCGGTGTTCGATTTCCCGCCGGTCGAAAAGGATCGTGCGTGGAAATGCGTCGAGACCATGCGTGACATCGGCGGCAAGCACAGCGTCAGCGTCGCGCGCGTCGCGCTCGCCTACATCCTGCACAAGCCGTTCGTGACGACCGTCATCATCGGCGCGAAGAATACCGAACAGCTCGACGACAATATCGCGGCCACCACGCTCAAGCTCTCCGTTGAGGAAATGAAGACACTGGATGAAGTCAGCAAGCTGCCGGCGGAATATCCCGGCTGGATGCTGGCGCGCCAAGGCGCCGAGCGCGTGCCGCAGCCGAAATAACGGCCTGAAATACGTAGTAAGCGGCGCTGCTTGCGGGCAGCGCCGCGCGCGGCGTCATGCTATCGTCCGACCTCAACGGGTGGGGAAGACCATGAAAACGCTTTTAATGCTTGTTGGCATCGTCGCGCTTGCGGTGGGCCTTCTGTGGATCGGTCAAGGCACGGGCTATGTGCATTGGCCCGCGACCAGCTTCATGATCAGCCAAATGAAATGGGCCTATTACGGCGGCGGACTTGCCGTGCTCGGCCTGATAATTATCGGCTGGTCGCGCCGCTAGACTTCAGCGCTTTCACAAATACCAGTTCCGCATCGGCCGGGTCGAGATTTTCGATCCGGCCGCTCGGTGCATAGCCGTGCTTTGCCAGAAGCGCGCGCATGGGAGCGTTCGACTCGTTCGTCGATGTGAAAATCTGCGGCTCGTGGCGCGATTGTTCGATGGCCGCGAGAAGCGCGCCGCCCACGCCGGACCGGCGTGCGTCTTCCGCGACATAGATCAACTCGATGAAATCGCGGCCGAAGAAGTTTTTCGCCAGCACGCCATATCCGGCGATGTGCCCGGAAAGCTCCGCCACCCAGCAATGGCGGGCGGCGATGGCCGAATCTATATGCGCGCGCCGGTCAAGATCGTCTGCTGCCCTTGGATCGAAAGTTCCAAAAGCGCGGCGGTCACGCGTCAATGCAAGCCTGGTGCGAATGTTTGGGGCCATGCATCAAAACGCGCGAATGGACGCGAAGTTCAGAGAAAATTATACTCGGTGAAGATCGGACGGATATCGCCTTTCCAGTCGCCGTGATAGCGCGCGAGCAATTCCTCAGCGCGCGTATAACCGCGCTCGACCATTTCGCGCTGCGAATTGAGAAAGCCGTCTTCCGACATGCCGACAGCATCGTGCGCGGCGCGGCGTTTCAACCCGGCGGAAGAAATCTCTAGCATCTGCCGCGCCAGTTCGCGCACCGTGGTGCCGCGGAACGGCGTTTTGAATCCCAGGCGCGGCACCGCATCGCGCATCGCCCAGCGTTCTTCCGCCGTCCAGTCCTTGACCATGTCCCATGCCGCATCGAGCGCGACCTGATCGTAATAGACGCCGACCCACAGCGCCGGCATGCCGCAGATACGGCCCCAGTTGCCCGCATCCGCGCCGCGCATTTCCAGAAACTGTTTCAGCCGCACTTCCGGAAAAATCGTGGTGAGGTGATCGGCCCAGTCCGCCATCGTCGGCGTGACGCCTTTCAACTCCGGGATTTCGCCCGCAAGGAATTTGCGAAAGCTCTTGCCCGCGACGTCGATATATTTGCCGTCGCGATAGATGAAATACATCGGCACATCGAGCGCGTAATCGACATAGCGTTCGAACGACATGCCGTCCTCGAACACCCAGGGCAGCATGCCTGCGCGCGCGTTGTCGACGTCGGTCCAGATGTGCGAGCGATACGACAGGAAACCGTTCGGCTTGCCGACGCGGAACGGCGAGTTGGCGAGCAGCGCCGTCGTCACCGGCTGCAGCGCCAGACCGACGCGGAATTTTTTCACCATGTCGGCTTCGTCGGAGAAATCGAGATTCACTTGCACCGTGCAGGTGCGGAACATCATCTCGAGCCCGTAACCACCGACCTTGGGCATGTAATTTTTCATGATGGCGTAGCGGCCCTTGGGCATCACCGGCACTTCGGAGATCTGCCAGTCCGGCGCGAAACCCAACCCCAACACGCCAAGGCCGAGTTCGTCCGCGACTTCGCGCACCTGGTCGCGATGCAGATTCACTTCGGCGCAGGTTTCGTGGACGGTCTTCAGCGGCGCGCCCGACAATTCGAATTGGCCGCCGGGTTCCAGCGAGATGGACGCACCGTTCTGAGAACCGCCGATGATGTGCTGGCCTTCCATGACGGGCTTCCAGCCGAAGCGCTCCATGCCTTCCAGCAGCTGCCGGATGCCGGGCTTGCCGTCATAGGCGACGGGCCGGAAATTGCGCAGATCGTAAACGAACTTCTCGTGCTCGGTGCCGATGCGCCACGTCTCGCGCGGCTTGCAGCCTTTGGACAGGTGCCGGATCAGGTCGTCGCGCGATTCAATGGCGCCGCCTGCGGATTGCGGAATAGACATTGCTGGCGCCCTCCCCGGCGATGCCGACAAGGAATTTCCCCGTCGGCGTTGTGTGAATCCTGAACTCGACGTTCAGTGCTTGGCTATTTAGGCGCGCGGGCCCCATCCGGCAAGGGAGCGATAGGCTTGCCCATGCGCAGGAGGGGGATGCGGATTCCGGATGAGGTTTGCGCTTCAAAGCGCTCGATTTCCACAAAGCCAAACGTGCGATAGAGCGGCTCACCCGACAATGTTGCCGCCAGTTCGGTGCGCGCGAAACCCTCGGCAGCGGCAGCGCGTTCGCAGAGGGACAGGATCAATCGCCCCACGCCGCGCCGCGCGAAATTGGGGTTGGTATACATGGCCCGAACGCGCGCCGCGTCCTTCGCCGGATCGAGCAGCGCCGCACTGCGGCCAGCCGAATGATCGCCGCCGAACAGCGTGGCGCGCCGGCTCCATCCGCCGCATCCGGCGATGACGCCAACCTCCTCGATAATGAAATATGTGCCGTCGTCGATCAGTTGCGTATCGAGCCCCATGACATCGAACGAGGCTTCGATGGCATCGGGGGGAAGAAATCCGGCCTGCAATTTTCGGATCGCCGTTTGCATCAGCGATTCCAGCGCCGGAACGTCGTCGCGCCGAGCAAGCCGATGGGTAAACGGCATCACCAGTCGCCTTTCAAAGCCTGAAGCACCGCCAGCGATGCAAGCGCGGCGGTATCGGCGCGCAGAATGCGCGGGCCGAGCGTCACCGGCACGACGAAATCTTGTGAACGGATCGCCTCGCGTTCGGCGGGGTCGAACCCGCCTTCGGGGCCGGTGAGGATGGCCAGTGGACCGCTCGCCACATGCGCCAACGCCTTTGCGATGGGCAGGGCGCCACCACCTTCGTCACAGAAAATTATCCGCCGTTCGCGCGGCCAATCTTTCAAGAGCTTGTCGAGCGGCAGCGGTTCGCGGATTTCGGGCACGGTGAGGCGATCCGATTGCTCGGCGGCTTCGATGGCGTTCGCCGCCATGCGCTCGACATTGACGCGCGTGACGATGGTGCGCCGCGTGAAGACCGGGATAAGCGCGGCCACGCCAAGCTCCGTCGCCTTCTGCACGACATAGTCAGCGGGCGTTTTCTTGATCGGTGCGAAGCAGAGCCACACATCCGGTGTGCCCGATTGCGCGCGCGTCTGCTTTTCGCAGGCGAACTGGCAGGCGCGTTTCGTGACCTCCGCGATCACCGCCAGCCACTCGCCATCGCGCCCGTTGAACAGCGAGAGATGATCGCCCTGCTTCGCGCGCATCACATGCAGAAGATAATGCGCCTGCGCATCCGACGGCGCGAAGCGCGCGCCGCTTTCAAGCGCCGCCTCAACATAGAGCCGCACCTTGCCGCCGGGTTCGGAGAGTTCGTCACTCACTTCCACCTCCCCCTTGTGGGGAGGTCGACGCCTGATCTGGAAAGAGAGTAAGACATCGCGTCCATATCGAAGAAACATAGTGTTGCAACACGCATGACCATCACATCGCAAGCCCCCGCCGACGCCATTCCGTCCAGCTGGGTGAACCACGCCCCCGCGCATATCCAGCCTTACCTTCGGCTGGCGCGGCTGGACCGGCCCACCCCCACATGGCTGCTGTTCTGGCCAAGCGTGTTCGGGCTGGTGCTGGGCGCGGCGCATCGCGGGTTTCTCTCGACAACACAGGATTGGAAACTGCTGGCGGTGTTCGCCATCGGCAGCATCGTCATGCGTGGCGCGGGCTGCACCTATAACGACATTGTGGATCGCGACATCGATGCCAAGGTGGAGCGCACGCGCGGCCGGCCCATTCCCTCCGGCGCGGTCACCGCGAAGGCGGCTGCCGTTTTTCTCGCCGCGCAATGTCTCGTCGGCCTCGCGATCCTTCTGTCGCTCAACCGTTTCTCCATCGTACTGGGCGCATCGTCGCTGATCCTGATCGCGATCTATCCCTTTATGAAGCGCGTGACGTGGTGGCCGCAGGCATGGCTCGGCCTCACCTTCAACTGGGGCGCGCTGCTCGGCTTCGCCGCGCTGGCTGGCCATCTGATGCCCGCGACCTATGTCCTCTACGCCGGATGCTTCTTCTGGACGCTGGGCTACGACACGATCTACGCCCATCAGGATAAAGAAGACGACGCGCTGATCGGCGTGAAGTCCACCGCGCTTCTGTTCGGCGATATGTCGTCCATCTGGATCGCGGGCTTTTACATCATGGCCTTCGCGTTCCTCGCTATCGCCGCCGCCGCCGCGACGCACAACTGGCTGGCGGCGCTGTTCCTGGTTCCCGCAGCGGCCCATCTGTTCTGGCAGGTGGCGCGGCTACAGGTGCATGATTCCGCTTTGTGCCTGCGCCTCTTCCGCGCCAACCGCGATAGTGGTTTGCTCATTGCCGCGGCGCTGATCGGCGCCAGTTTCCTGCCCTGACAAACGAGGTTTCCATGTCTTTGATGGTCCACATTCCCCAATCCATTGTGGCGCTGGTTTTTTACGCGCTATGGGCCATCGCGCTGGTTCTGATGATCGCGATAGAGCGCAT
>DATCFN010000142.1:0-2830 GCA_036509475.1 Rhizomicrobium sp.
GACTGGATCTGCGTCAGCCCGAAGGCGGATGCGGAATTAAAGTTGAACCGCGGCAGCGAGCTGAAGCTGGTCTATCCGCAACCGCTCGCGCCGCCGGAAAAATTCGACGCGCTGTTGTTCCATCATTTTTTTCTGCAGCCAATGGACGGACCGGACCGGGAAGCCAATACCAAAGCCGCCATCGCCTATTGTCTCGCGCACCCGCAATGGCGGTTAAGCCTGCAGACGCACAAGCTCACAGGGATTCCATAGATCCGGTTTTGATGGGCGCGGTTTCGCGCACCAGAAACATCGCGATCAGCCCGACGCCGATAGCCGCCATCATATAATAAGCGGGCGCCAGCGGATTGCCCGTCACCGCGATGATCCAGGTAATCATAAACTGGGTTGTGCCGCCGAATATTGCTATGGCCACCGCATAGATCAGTCCCACGCCGCCGGACCGCACCCGGCGCGGCAAGGTCTCGGTGATGGTGGTGAGCGTCGGGCCACCGCCCCAACATTGCAGAGCCGACATCACCGCCGTCACCACATACAGCGTCGTCGCGTTGCGGAACATGCTCACGAGATAAAATCCCGGAAGGACAAACAGGAATAGCGCGATATAGGGGCCAATCATCGTCGGCTTGCGGCCGAAGCGATCGGTCCACCATCCGCTGACAAGATCGAAGCCAACGCTGAACAGGCCAATCACCACGGTCGCGCCGAACGCCACGGTGACGTTCATATGCAAGGTATGGTTCGCATAGGTGGTCGTATATTCGATGGCGTAATTGCAGACCGTTCCGGTCAGAATCATCATCAGGCCGAGGATCGCGATGCGGATGTAAGGCCGGAAGCTGCGCGCGGCCTGCGCTTCGGGTTCCTCGCGCAGTGTTTCGACAAGGCTGTTTCGGATAACCAGCCCATACGGGACAATCGCCGCGCCGAGCAGGAATACGACGCGCCATCCCCAATCGTCGAGCTGGTCGGCGGTCAGGATGCTTGCGAGCACCGTGCCGAAAATGCCCGCGACCAACACGCCGCCATCCTGCGTGGCGGACACAAGCGCGCCATAGAAACCGCGCCGCAACGGTGGCGCCGCTTCGATGAGGAAGGCGGTGCTCGGCCCGACTTCGCCGCCCAGCGCGAAGCCCTGAAGCAGACGGAACGCGATGAACAGGATCGGCGCGGCAATCCCGATCCGAGCATAGGACGGCGTCAGCGCAAGGCCGAGAATCCCTACTCCCATCAGCGTGAAGGAAAACAGCATCGCGGGTTTGCGTCCGATGCGGTCGCCCATGGAGCCGATGACAAGGCCGCCCAAAGGCCGCGTAAAAAATCCTGCGCCGAACGTGGCCAGCGACAGCAACAGGCTCGACGTCGCGTCTTTGGCCGGGAAAAAGGTGTGTCCGATCTGGACCGCGAAAAAAGCGTAGCAAACGAAGTCGTAGAACGAGAGCGCGTTGCCCGCCGCGATGGCGAATATCTGGCGGAACGGCAGCCCTGCAGGTTTCGCCTCGGTCAGCTTTGCCCCCGGTCGGGGCGTCGGCCCCAAAGCCAGTGAGTGGGGATCGCGGTCGTCTGCTCGTCGATCATTTTCTGAACGGTCGGATGCAGATGTCCCGCATAGCGCTTTTGAACAGCGGGCAATCGCCAATCTTCCTCGGTGAGGGTCTTGCGGCAGTCCGGCGCGCCACAGCCACAGGGCGCTTCATCCCAGGTGTATTCGCCGGCGCTGAAATTCCAGGTGCCCTGGTCGAGCGTAATCTCTTCGCCGGCGGCGATGTCCCGCCGCGCCAACACCGTCACCTCATCCGCCAGCCAGGTGTTGGCGTCACAGGAGTGATTGAGATTTTCATCGAGGCTCGGATGGGGATCGCTAACGGGAAGCCCCAGATAGATGTCGTCCAGCGTCATCCACACCGATTGTTCGCGATAAAGATTGCCGTTGGCCTGTTCCACGGAAATGGTCTCGCCGCCGAACTCCATGAGCTTCTCGCCGCGCACAATAGCCTCGGTCGCGAAAATGCCTTCGCCGTGGATTTTGGATTCGCCGCCGGTCAGTTTGGGGCTGACCCAACTGCGCGCGAGATAGGTTTTCATACGGAGGCGACCGCAGGACGACGGGGCGCAGCCTGTTTCGGCGTCCGGGCGCGCAGATCGTCCAGCAGATCGCGCTTCAGCGCCGCCGCGACCGGTTCGTTCCACAGATTGCGCCATTGCAGCGGATCGTTGTTCAAGTCGTACAACTCGCCTTCGGTGCCGTCATAGATCGAGGACTTGCCGTAGGCGGTGACGATATAGCTATCGCGATAGAGCGTGCGCATGCTGACGGAAACATCTTGGAATTCCGAATCCCATTCGGTGAAGACCGTCTCGCGCGGCTCGGCCTCGCCGCGAGTGAGCGGCAGGCTGGCGCCTTCCATCCAGTCGGCGGGCGCGACACCCGCGATGCGGCAGAAGGTCGGCGCGAAATCGACCTGACCGACAGGCGCGTCGATGGTTTGCGGCGCGACCTTCGCATTGGGCGCGGGCCGCCAGATCATCGAAAGCTGCATCAGGCTGGTCACATGATGCGGGCCTTTGAACAGCAATCCGAAATCGCCCTGGAATTCGCCGTGGTCTGTGGTGAACAACACATCGGTGTCGCCGTCCCAGCCGCGCTTGCCGATATGCGCCATGACGCGGGCCACGGCTTCGTCAATCAACTCGTTCTTCACATGGGTCAGCGCGTCAATCTCGCGAAGCTGGTCGGTCGTGAGATTGGCGGGCACGAAATCCGGCGGCGCTTCGTAGCAGGTGACGCGCTCGCCGCTCCACCATTCGCGCCAATGGCGCGGCTTCTCTG
>DATCFN010000143.1:0-9921 GCA_036509475.1 Rhizomicrobium sp.
TGGACCTACGCCATGCGCTTTACGAATTATTATGCGCAGATGAAAGCCGCCGATCCGACGATCAAGATCGGCGCGGTCGTGGACACCACCGAGGACGGCAGCGTGAACAATAACGATCATCCGGTCGTGAATCCGCGAACCGGCGTGACGCATTCCGGTTGGACGCCGGTGATGCTGACTTATATGCGCAGCAACAATTGCATCCCGGATTTTGTGATCGAACACAATTACGGCCCGGCGGCGGGCGACACGCAGGATTTGCTTTGGTCCAAGTCATGGTCAACGGACGCGGCGAACTTGCGCCAGATGCTGAATGATTATCTTGGCAGCACGGGCACCAATGTGACCCTGGAATGCACCGAGGCCGGCAACCATGAAAGTTCCACCAAGCAGAGCGTGAGCCTGCCCGGCGGCCTTTTTTATGCGGACAACGTGGGGCAGATTTTGCAGACGGAATTCAAGTCACGCGTCTGGTGGGATATGCGAAACGGTCAAGGCACCGTTGCCGATCCTGACCCGGCGTGTTACGGCTGGCGCACGAACGCGGACGGCAGCTTTCTTGACGATGGCGGAATTGTCTATGGCCTCGGCGGCGTGGGCAGCGCCTATCCGACTTATTATTGCGCGAAGCTGATGCCAAAGTTTGCGACGGATGGCGACACGGTGGTTTCTGCGGCGAGCGATTATGAATTGCTGGCCACGTATGCGGTCAAGCGAACCAATGGCGCGCTGACGCTGTTGGTGATCAACAAAAGTTCATCGTCCAATCTCACGGCCAATTTTAATCTGTCAGGCTACGCTCCTTATACCAATGCCGCCATTTACAGTTACGGCATTCCGCAGGACGAGGCGGCGCGAACCGGGGTGGGTTCGCCGGATATTGCGCAAAGCAATTTCATTGGGGCCGCCGCCAGCTTCTCGGCCACGTTTGCTCCGTTCTCTGCCACGGTGATGGTGATGAGTCCTGCCAACCAGCCGCCGGCCACGCCCACCAGCTTGGTGGCGACCGCGTCCAACGCGGCGGTGATCTTGAGTTGGAATGGATCGGCCGGCGCGGACAGCTACCTCGTCAAACGCAGCACCACCAGCGGCAGCGGTTACACCACCATCGCCAGCGGCGTGACGGCGACAAGCTACTCGGACACCGGACTCGTCAACGGCACGCTGTATTATTTCGTCGTGAGCGCGACGAACAGCTTTGGTGAAAGCACGAACTCCACGCCGGTCAGCGCGCGTCCGACCTCGTCCGCGTCGGTTGCCATGAATGCAGCCAACGCAGCCGGCCAATTGCAAATTTCCTGGCCGGCGGATCACACCGGCTGGCAGTTGCAATCGCAAACGAACAACCTCACCAGCGGCCTTGGCACGAACTGGATCAACGTCTTTGCTTCGGCGCAGACGAATCAGATGACGATGCCGCTGAGCGCGACGAACGGCTCGGTATTCTTCCGGTTGGTGCGGCCGTATTGAAATTTTATTTGAAACACTAACTTCACCACCATGAATCGAATCTCTCTCTCCCTGCTGTTGATGGCCATGCTTGCAGCCAACTTAATAGCCGCCCCATCGGTCGCGCCCGACATTCTCACCCCGACCACTTCCGTGCAAACCATGCAGATCAACGGCGCCGCCGGAGGCCCGCGCTTCGACGGCATCGGCCTCGTCAACGGCGGTGGAGCGACCTCGGTGCTCCTTAAAGATTATCCCGAGCCGCAGCGCAGCCAGATCCTCGACCTCGTTTACAAGCCCATGTTCGGTGCCTCCGTGAGCGCGCTGCTCGTCGAGATCCCCGGAGACGGCAACTCCACGCAGGGCTCCATGCCCAGCCACATGCACACGCGTGACGACCTCAACTACACGCGCGGCTACACGTGGTGGATCCTGCGCGAGGCGAAGAAGCGTAATCCCGATCTCTCCCTCGACGGCGCGGCCTGGAGCGCGCCCGGCTGGGTGGGCAACGGGAACTTTTGGTCGCAGGACGCCGCAGATTATTACGTGAAATGGCTGCAAGGGCTGCGCAGCGTCTACGGCTTGGAGTTCGACGCCATGGGATGCCGAAACGAAATGGGCGTGAGCTTCGACTTTGCAAAGCAGCTCCGGGCGAGCCTCGACGCGAATGGATTTGGGAAAATCAAAATCCACGCCTTCGACGATTGGCCGAAGAACAAATTCGACTTTGTGAAGAACCTGCTCGCTGACGAGAAGGCGCGCGACGCCATTGCCATCCTCAGCGCGCACACACTGGCGGAGGATCCCGCTTCGGCCGAGGTGCGTGAGCTGGCCGCCAAAATGGGCAAGCCGATCTGGAATACCGAGGAGCACGTCTATTTGAAGGGCTTTGACTGCGCGATCAGCGTCGTGAATGCATTCAACGTAAATCACATCGTTAGCGGCGCGACCCGGATCGTGAATTGGTATGACATTGCCGGCGTTTACCCAATCGAGCCGTATGCCGAAGACCCTGCGGCGCTCCTCGCGTGGTCGCCTTGGAGCGGGAATTATCAGGTCCGCGAGGCGCTGTGGGGCTACGCGCACTACGGCCAGTTCACGAAGATCGGCTGGCATTACCTCGAAAGCGGGTGCGGCCCGCTCGACGGCGGCGGCACGGTCGTGACCTTCAAATCTCCGACCGGCGACGACTACAGCATCATTCTTGAGACGAAGGGCGCGAAGGTGTCCCAGCAGGTGCGCTTCCAAATTGGCGGCGGCCTGCCCGCGAAACCGTTGTGTGTCTGGCGCAGTGACGAGAAGGCGCAATTCGTCCGGCAGCCGGACATCACGCTCGCAGACGGCGCGTTCACGCTCACGCTCGAGCCGAATGCGATCTATTCGCTCTCCACAACGACGGGGCAGCAGAAGGGCTCCTTCGCGAATATACCCGCCGCGAAACCGTTTCCGTTCCCCTACTACGAGACATTCGAGGAATACACCGACCCGAAGATCTGGGGCTGGCTGCCGCGCTACACGGCCGACATTTCCGGCGCTTTCGAGATCGCGGAGCGCCCGGACGGGAAGGGGAAATGCCTGCACCAAGTCGTGCCGGTTCGCACGATCTCCTGGGCGCAACCGGATTGGCTGCCTTACACGATTCTGGGTGATGACCAGTGGCAGGACTACGAAGTCGGCGTCGATGTGTGCCTGAATCCAGGCGACTCGGCGGGTGTGATGGGGCGCATCAACCATATCGGTGCCGGCTTCGGCTTCAACCCGAAAGGCTACTTCCTACAACTCTCGGCCGACGGCGAGTGTCGGCTGGTCGTCATTCGCGGGAAGGAGGATAAAAATACAATCACCGGCGACGCTGAGCAGCAGGCGCTCATCAAAGCGGGCAAGGACGAGAGCGAAGGCGGCGAAAAGGTGTTCGGCACTGTTCACCTTCCCGGCATCGCGCCCGGCCAATGGCACAATTTAAAGCTCCGCTTCGCAGGCACCTCGATCACGGCGTTCGTGGACGACAAGCCGGTCCTGAGCGCGACGGACAATCTTTACTCCCACGGCATGGCCGGCCTGCTCGCGGGCGGCGGCGAGCAGAAAAAGCTCAGCACGCCGTGGTTCGACAATCTTCTCATCAAAGCCGTCAACGCGCCCATGCCGACGCCGGCGACGCTCGCGCCAGAACAATCACCGCTCTACGGCGCCCAAGGCACCGTCCAAACTCTAAATACACACTAACTTTACCACCATGAATCTATACACTCACTTCACCACCATGAATCGAATCATTCTCTCCCTGCTTTCGATGGCCCTGCTTGCAACGAACTCAATAGCCGCCCCATCGGTCGCGCCCTACATTCTCACCCCGCCCGCACCGGCCTCGCCGCGCATCAACGGCGCATCCGTCTTTGGCGTGCGGCCCGGGTCGCCGTTCCTGTTCACGATTCCGGCGACGGGCGAACGGCCGATGAAGTTCGCCGCCAAGAATTTGCCGCGTGGTTTGAAGCTGGACGCCAAAACCGGCCAGATTACAGGAGCCTTGAAAATAAAGGGTGAATTCGTCGTCACGTTGCGCGCCAAAAACTCCCTTGGCACGGCGGAAAAGAAATTCCGCATCGTCTGCGGCGACCGGATCGCGCTTACGCCGCCGATGGGCTGGAACAGTTGGAACTGCTTCGCGCAAGAGGTTTCCGCCGACAAGGTGAAAGCTGCCGCCAATGCGCTGGTCAAGAGCGGCCTTGCCAACCATGGCTGGACTTACGTCAACATCGATGACTTCTGGCAGAACAATCGCGAATCGAAGGACCCGACAATGCAAGGGCCATTTCGCAACGCGGACGGTTCCATCGTGCCGAACGCGCGCTTTCCCGACATGAAAGGTCTGGTGGATTACGTTCACGGACTGGGGTTAAAGATCGGTTTGTATTCTTCGCCTGGCCCGTGGACGTGCGACGGTTGCGCGGGCAGCTACGGCCATGAACGGCAGGACGCCGCGACGTATGCGAAGTGGGGTTTTGATTACTTCAAATACGACTGGTGCAGCTACGGCAGCATCGCCGATGGGAAGGCGGCCACGGACAAAAGCATTTCGTCGTGGGATGCAGGCGAGAAGGGCAAAAGCGATGTCGAAGTCGCGACTTATCCCTATCGCCTGATGGGGAAATTTTTGCGCGAGCAGAAACGCGACATCGTTTTCAGTCTTTGCGAATACGGCATGTCCGATGTTTGGAAATGGGGCGCATCGGTCGATGGCAATTGCTGGCGCACGACCTACGACATCACCGACACGTGGGAGAGCATGAGCAGTATCGGTTTTGACCAGCAGGACAAGGCCGCGCCGTTCGCCAAGCCGGGCAACTGGAACGATCCCGACATGCTCGTCGTCGGCCACGTCGGCTGGGGCAACCCGCATCCGACGCGGTTGACGCCGGATGAACAATACACGCACATCAGTTTGTGGTGTCTGCTCGCCGCGCCGCTGCTCATCGGCTGCGACATGACCAAGTTCGACGACTTCACGCTCGGCCTGCTGTCAAATGATGAAGTGCTCGCCATTGACCAGGATCCGCTCGGAAAACAGGCAACGTGCGTCATCAAGGACGGCGACCTGCGCGTTTACGCCCGCGAACTGGAGGACGGCAGCCGCGCCGTCGGCTTCTTCAACCTCGGCGTGAAGCCGATGGAATTGTCGTTCAAAGAGTTCGCAAAACTCGGCCTCGCCGGCAGGCAGACACCACGCGATCTCTGGAGGCAGAAAAACCTGGCCGCAGTGGACACCGCGATGGATTCCCTCCCGCTCACGATCCCGGCGCACGGCGTGGTGCTCTGCAAGTTCACGACGGTCAAAAAGTAACCAAATATGAAAATGAAAAACCCACGACCAACAACGACTTCAGTGAAAATAGATGAGCCGAATAAAACAGTGACAACTCGGTTCCATAATTTCTGGTTTCGTTTGGTGGTTCTCTTTGTGGTTGCGGGTTTTGTCGCCTCAAACTCCGCCGACGCCGAGACCCACAACCCGATCATCCGCGCCAACGTCCCGGACATCGCAATCATCGGCGTGGGAAAAACCTATTACATGAGCAGCACGACGATGCACATGAGTCCAGGCCTGAAGACCATTGCGGAATCGAGCCTGGGCATCGATCTCGCCCCGCCCGCGATTCTCGGCGTGAAGCTGGCCGGCGCGCCAGGCAAAGCCTCCTGGAGCTGGCCCAAGCTCGGCGACGGCCAGACCACCTACGACGTGCAGCGTCGCTTCATCGACCACGCCGCCGCCGTGCGAAATCTCCGTTTGGCCCGTTCCGGCGGAGCTGTTGTTGAATTCCAAATCGCAAAATGAAAATTGTCGTTCCATACGCCGAACGACACTGAAATTTATGAAACTGAATCAAATAAAATTGAGTGTGTTAATGCTGGGCTGTTCGCTGGCGACAACGCTGGCGCAAACCAATTCACTGCAACTGCCGCCGATTGCCGCCGGGCCGTTCAAGGCGGATTGGAACTCACTCACCAATTATCAGTCGGCGCCGGAATGGTTTCGCGATGCGAAGTTCGGCATCTGGGCGCACTGGGGCCCGCAATGCGAGCCGGAGCATGGCGACTGGTATGCGCGCAGCATGTATGAAGAGGGCAGCGGCGATTACAAATCGCACCTCGCGGAATACGGCCATCCCTCGACCAATGGTTTCAAGGACGTCATTCACGAATGGAAGGCGGAGCATTTTGATCCCGACAAGCTGCTGAAATTTTACAAAGACAACGGCGCAAAAATCTTCATGGCGCTCGCGGTGCATCACGACAACTTTGATCTTTGGAACTCAAAATATCAGCCGTGGAATTCCGTCAACGTCGGGCCGCACAAGGATTTGATCGGCGGCTGGGCAAACGCGGCGAGAAAGAACGGCCTGCGTTTCGGGGTGAGCGTTCACGCCTCGCGCGCCTGGTCGTGGTATGAGGTGACGCAAGGCGCGGACAAAAAGGGGCCGCTCGCTGGCGTCCCCTACGACGGCAAGTTGACCAAGGCCGACGGCAAGGGCCAGTGGTGGGACGGTCTCGATCCGCAGGATCTCTATGCACAAAACCATCAGCCAGGCGCCCGGCTCGAATGGAGTTGGGATCCCAAGAAAGGCAGCAGCGTTCCCGACGCCGCCTACATGGAGAAATTTTTCAAACGCACCCAGCAGTTGTTGGACGACTATCATCCCGACCAGATTTATTTCGACGACACGGTGCTCCCGTTCCACGGCGTTACGGACGAGGTGGGGCTGAACCTCGCCGCGCATTTTTACAACACGCGCCTCGACAAGAACGGCCGCACCGAGGCGGTGATGAACGGCAAATGGCTAGACGACGCGCAGCGCCGTTCGATGGTCTATGACATCGAACGCGGCAAGGCACAGGGCATCTTGCCGCAGCCGTGGCAGACGGACACCTGCCTCGGTTCGTGGCATTACGACCGCACCATTTTCGAACATCACGGCTACAAATCTGCCGCGTCGGTGGTGCGGATGCTCGCGGACATCGTCAGCAAAAACGGCAACCTCATGTTGAGCGTGCCGCTCCAGCGCGACGGTCAGCCGGACGCGGATGAAATCAAGATCGTCAGCGAAATTGGCGCGTGGCTGAAAGTGAACGGCGACGCGATTTACGCGACGCGTCCGTGGAAAATTTACGGCGAAGGCCCTTCAACCGTTGTGGCGGAGAAAGGCCAGTTTGACGGCCAGAAGGACGTATCCGACAAGCCATTCACTGCCGAAGACATCCGCTTCACGCAGTCGAAGGATGGGAAAACACTTTATGCCATCGTGCTGGAAATTCCCAAGGACGGCAAAGTCACCATCAAATCACTGGCGAGCAATTCGCAAAATTGGCCGGGCAAAATCGGCAGCGTAAAACTCGTCGGCGGCAGTTGGTGGAGCCGGTTGAAATTTACCCGCGATGAAAACGGCCTGCACGTTTCGCTGCCGGAGAAATTCGATGGCAAGATCGCCTTTGCGCTGAAGGTTCGTTCCTGATGTCTTCGTCTTTATTGCTGATTATGTTTATGGAAAACCGGTTCATACAAAACGCGACGGTCTGGGGAAAACTTCTGGCTGCAATCGTCATCATTCTCGCCGCGTCTCACGCGGTAGCGCGCGCGCAGGACAAACCGGAGCAGGTTTCGTCGGAGCGCGCGCGGGCCAACTTTGGCCGGCCTGTCGTGCTCGCGGCAGATGATGTGCGCGCGTTTCCCGATGCGCCTGCCGGTTTCGACAAGTCTCCGACGAACGGCCTCGCGGGACGTATCGAGGTGTTTGAATACGATTCCACTCTCACCGGCACGCGGCGCAAAGCGGTTGTCTATCTACCGCCGCACTACTCGCCTGACAAAAAGTATCCCGTGCTTTACCTGCTGCATGGCATCGCCGGTAACGAGTGGGAATGGAGCGGCTATGTCCACGCTGATGCGATTGTTGATAATCTGATTGCCACCGACAAGGCCGTGCCGATGATCATCGTGATGCCGAATGGCCGCGCGCTGGCGGACGACCGCGTGCCTGCGCCTGACAAAATTTACTCGCCGCAAAACGCCGAGGGTTTTGCGAAGTTCGAACGCGACCTGTTCGACTGTTTGATTCCCGCCATTCAGGCAAAGTATTCGGCCAGCACGAATCGCGAGCAGCGCGCGATTGGCGGCCTTTCGATGGGCGGCGGGCAGTCGCTCAACTTCGGGCTGACGCACCTCGACACCTTCGCGTGGGTCGGTGGATTTTCCTCCGCGCCGAACACCAAGCCGTCTGCTGAACTTGTGCCCGATCCCGCCGCCGCGCGCCAGCAGTTAAAGCTTCTGTATCTTTCCTGTGGCAACAAGGACGGCCTCATCAGCGTTTCCCAAGGCGTTCACACCTATTTGAAGCAACAGAATATTCCGCACATTTGGAACGTGGACGACCACATCCACGACCGCGAAACGTGGGCGAGCAACTTGTATTATTTCGCGCAGCGGATTTTTCGATGAGCACAGCGACACTCGCAAAAAACTTTGAATCACCATTTCTGGACTGCAACTCCACACCACGATGAAATCAAAAATCAGCCTGATTGCTTCACTGCTGCTCGTTTGCTCGAGCTTTGCGCAAACCAATGCGGAGCCTTCCTCCATTCGCTGGATTTGCAGCACCGAGAAATCTCGCTGGCAGGAAATGCCAACGACGAACACCGCAACGCCAGAGACCGCAGACTCAATCAAGTTGGATCCCAAAACGACTTTTCAAACGATTGACGGCTTTGGCGGCTGCTTCAACGAGCTCGGTTGGGAAGCGTTGGGAGCAATTCCTGCGGAACTGCGCGAAGCCGCGCTCAAGGAATTGTTTTCGCCCGAAGGCGCAAACTTCACGCTCTGCCGCGCGCCCCTCGGAGCGAACGATTTTTCGCTGGGCTGGTATTCGCTCGACGAAACGCCCGGCGATTACGCGATGAAGCATTTCAGCATCGAGCGTAATCGCGAGGCGCTGATCCCCTACATCAAGGCGGCCATGAAATATCAGCCCAAACTCGGCATCTGGGTTTCGCCGTGGTGTCCGCCGTCGTGGATGACCACCAACGGACGCTATCGCAATGGCCGGATGAAGGGGGATGCGCTGACGCTCGATGCTTACGCACTCTATTTTTCCAAATTTGTCCAGGCCTGGCGCGCCGAGGGAATCAACCTCTACGCGATTTTCCCGCAGAATGAAATGGCCCTCAACGACAATGTTTATCCCCAATGCCACTGGAACAGTGCGGATATGAACGTGTTCCTGCGCGATCATCTGTTGCCGCAGTTGAAGCGGGACAAGGTCAAGGTTGAAGTCTGGCTGGGCACGATCACCAACGACAAGCTGGGCGACTACATTGATCCCGTTCTCGGCGATCCCAAAACGGCGGCGGGCATCACGGGTGTCGGTTTACAATATGGCGGCCAGGCTACGATGCTGGCCACGCACGAAAAGTATCCCAACGTGAAACTCGCGCAGACCGAGACAGAGTGTTACGGCGGCTGGAACGCCTGGGATCAGGGCTTGATTACCTTCGGTCGCATCGTCGAGGACACGTCGCACTTCGCCAACAGTTACTTCTTCTGGAACATGGTGCTGGACGAATCCGGCCTGAGCCGTTGGAACTGGCGGCAGAACAGTCTGCTGACGGTGGATCGCAAATCCGAAACCGTGAAATACAATTCCGAGTTTTACGCGATGAAACATTTCTCGGCGACGGTGCTGCCGGGCGCAAAACGCATCGCGGTCAGCGGCGGGCCGTTCAAAGAGATGGTTGCATTTGAAAATACCGATGGCAGCAAGGTGCTGGCGTTTGCCAACAACACCGCGCAGACCGTATCCGCCACGGTGGCAGTTGGGGCGACATCGTTGCGGATGGATGTGCCCGCCCAATCCATGAACACGGTGATCTTGCGCTGATTGCGAAAACATTATCCAAATTAAATGAAAAACCAGACCAACCAAA
>DATCFN010000144.1:0-2788 GCA_036509475.1 Rhizomicrobium sp.
CAACTGCGCAAGTACAAAGAGACGGTCGACCCCAAAAGCCCGGAAGTCGTCCTGCTTTCACCGGAGGGCACATCGTATCCCTACTACGCGGTCTATGGCTGGATCGCGGCGCCAGGCGACAGCGTGAAATTGCCGGACGACAATTCGCAGTGGTCTGTGGTCAGCGGCAAAGTGCTCGGTCCCAATACGCCGGTCGTGCTGCGCTGGGATGACGGCCAGGGTCTCGTCTTCACGCGCACCATCGCCATCGACAATCAATACATGTTCACGATCAACGACAGCGTCGCCAACACCGGCAGCATCAAGCACACGCTCTATCCCTATGCCTATGTCACGCGCGACGGCGTGCCGCCGGAGACGACGCATTACTGGTCGCTGCATGAAGGCTATGTCGGCATCGCGGACAGCTCGCTGAAGGACGCCAAATACGACGACTTCAAGGATGCCAGTACGCCGCCGCAGACCTTCCAGTCGACAGGCGGCTGGCTCGGCATCACCGACAAATATTGGATGGCCGCCGTCGTGCCGCCGCAGACCGAAGCGTTCGACGGAAATTTCCGCGCCTCGCCCTATCGCGAAACCAAATCCTATCAGGCCGATTACCGGCTGGCCGCGCGCACGGTTGCGCCGGGACAAACCATCGCTGTCACGCAGCGCCTGTTTGCGGGCGCCAAGGTCGTTTCGGTGCTGCAGGATTACGAGAAGAATCTGGGCATCGTGAAGTTCGACTTTGCCGTGGACTGGGGCTGGTACTCGTTCCTGACCCGCCCGATGTTCTGGGTGCTCGACAAATCCTACGCCTTCCTCGGCAATTTCGGTCTCGCCATTCTGCTGCTCACCGTGCTCATCCGCGCGGCGTTATTTCCGCTGGCCAATGCGGGCTTCAAGCAGATGACGCGCATGAAGAAGCTGCAGCCGGAGATCGAGCGGATCAAAGCCAAGAACCCTGACGACAAGGTTGCGCAGCAGCAGGAAACGATGGCGCTGTATCAGCGCGAGAAAATGAATCCGGTGTCCGGCTGCCTGCCGATGGTGATCCAGATTCCGATCATGTTCTCGCTCTACAAAGTGTTCCTCGTCACCATCGAAATGTATCACCAGCCTTTCTATGGCTGGATTCACGATCTCAGCGCCCCCGACCCGACGAACTTCATCAACCTGTTCGGGTTGCTGCCCTGGGGTGTGCCAGCATTCCTGCCGCAATTCCTGCATCTGGGAATCTGGCCGATGCTTCTGGGTATCACCCAATGGGTGCAGGCGAAGATGAATCCGCAGCCCGCCGATCCGGTGCAGGCCAAGATGTTCGCCTACATGCCGCTGATCTTCATGTTCATGTTCGCGACACTGCCCGCGGGCCTCGTCATCTACTACGCCTGGTCCAACTTCCTGACCCTGATCCAGCAATATGTGATGATGACGCGTCACGGCGTTGAAATTCATCTTTTCAACAATCTGAAGATGCCTGCCGCGCTGAAGCGCCTGACCGCGCCAAGTCCGACGCCGCCGGGAGAATGAGCGAAGAGGAAAAATCGCCGGAGCAGCAGCGCGCCGAAGCCGAGCGCGCGCGCAAGCTCTTTGCCGCATCCTGCGATTTCATCTTCGGCGCGACGGACCCGGAAATCCTGCCGCCCGCGACCTTGCCGGAAATTGCCTTTGTCGGCCGCTCCAATGCGGGCAAGTCCAGCATCATCAACGCGCTGACCAATCGCGGGTCGCTGGCGCGCGTCAGCCACACCCCAGGACGCACGCGGCAAATCAATTTCTTCGATCTTGGCGGCCGCGTCATGTTGGTGGACCTGCCCGGCTATGGTTACGCCAAGGCGTCAAAGGCGATGACGGCCGAGTGGAACGTGCTCATTACAACCTATCTGCGCGGCCGCCCGTCGCTGCGCCGGGTGGTGCTTTTGATCGATGCGCGGCGCGGAATCATGGACACGGACGAGGAAGTCCTCACGATTCTCGACAAATCCGCCATGTCCACCCTGGTAACATTGACCAAGATCGATCAGCTGAAGCCGGCCGAGCGCGAGACCGCGATTGCCGAGGCGGAAAAGAAAGCCGCCAAGCACACCGCCGCCTACCCCAAGGTCTTCGCGACCTCGTCCCATGACAAGCTCGGCCTTGATCCGGTCAAATTAAACCTGATGCTGTTGGCCGAGGCCTGACGGTTCAGGTATAAGCGCGAAATTTTGCCGGAAGCAGCCCCGCATGGCCCTTCAAGACGACGCAGGAACCAGTCAGGAACGGAACCTGCGCGTGCTGGCGCGCTGGCGCCAGACCGCACGCGTTCTGGTCGAGGCGCTGCCTTACATTCTGAAATACGACCAGAAGACCATCGTTGTGAAGTTCGGCGGCAATGCCATGGCCAGCGGCGAATCCACCGCCGCCGCCGATTTCGCGCAGGACATCGTGCTGATGAAGCAGACCGGCATCGATCCGGTGGTCGTGCATGGCGGCGGCCCGCAGATCGGCGCGATGCTGAAGAAGCTCGAAATTCCTTCGACGTTCATCAATGGCTTGCGTGTCACCGACGGGGCCGCGATGGAAGTGGTGGAGATGGTTCTCTCCGGCTCCATCAACAAGCAGATCGTCAGCGGCATCAACGCCGCCGGCGGACGCGCCATCGGCATTTCCGGCAAGGACGGCAATCTGATCGTCGCCAAAAAACTTGACCGCGGTGACGGTGTGGACCTCGGCTTTGTCGGCGAACCAGAAACCGTGAACCCGTCGGTGTTGCGCACGATCATGTCATCGGAAATCGTGCCGGTGATCGCGCCCATCGGCGTCG
>DATCFN010000145.1:0-16182 GCA_036509475.1 Rhizomicrobium sp.
CAAACAGCTCTCCGAACTGGCGCGCGAACGCAAAGGCTGAACGCGGGCGTCAGGCGTCCGGAAATACCGGATCCAGCACGGGCTCGCCCAGATGGAAGCCCTGGAAGTAATCGACGCCGAAACTTTCCAGCAGCGCCGCATCCTCGTCCGAACCCACCCATTCCGCCACGGTCTTCAGATTGAAGTTCTTGGCGAGATCGACCAGCGTGCGCACGAAGATCTGGTTGTCGGGCGACTGCACAAGACCCTTCACATAAGACCCGTCGATCTTGACCATATCGACATGCAGCATCTGCAGATTGCGGAATGAGGTGTAGCCCGCGCCGAAATCGTCGATGGCGACCTTGCAGCCCATCTCGCGCAAATTGGAAACGAAGCGCGCGCTTTCCTCGAAGTCGTTGAGCGCGGCGGTCTCGGTCAATTCCACGATGATGCGCTTGGCCACCTGCTGGTTGGCGCGCACATAGGTCACGAAGGATTGCAGCCAGGACGGATCACCCGCCGTGGTGCCGGACACATTCACCGCAAGGCTCGCGGTCGGGTTGGCATGAAGGCACGCCACCGTCATTTCCAGCGCATGGCGGTCGACAAGGCGGACAAGGCCGAGCTGTTCGGCCGCCGGAATGAACTGACCGGCGCTGACGATGGAACCGTCAGGCTTGATCATGCGCAGCAGGCATTCGTGATGCGCGACCTGGCGCGTCTTGGCGCTGATGATCGGCTGATAGGCGAACACAAGCCGCTTCTCGTTCAGCGCCGCCACCACTTCATCGGCGATGGTCATCAGGCGCAGGCGTGCGGTTTCGCGCTGCGGCGACTTCATATAGACCGCGAAGCCGTCGCGGCCACCCGCGCGTGCATGATCCAACGCCTCTTCGGCGCGCAGCATGGCTTCCTGGCTCGACGATGCACCCGACGGCAGCCATACGGCGCCGACGCTGATCGTGGCCGCGACCGTGCCGGTGCGGGTTGCAATCACATCGCTGCGCACCGCGCCACGCAGACGCTCGGTCACAAGCGCGATCTCACGTTCGCCGCAATTCCCTAGAATGACGCCCAGCTTGTTGCCCGCGATACGGCCGATAATGTCGGTGCCGCGCAACGCGGTTGCGATCCGTTCGCCCACCGCGACGATCACTTCGTCTGCGGCGCCGAAACCGTAAGCCTCGTTGATCATCGCGAGCCGGTCGACCGACGCCACCAGATAGGCGCAGGTGCGCTGCTCGGATTTCACCACGTCGATGACGCGCGCCAGTTCGGTGCGCAGGCTTGTGCGGTTCAAATGCCCGGTGAGTTCGTCGCGCGTCGCCAGATAGGTAAGGCGCTGCGCCTCGCGCTTTGTTTCGGTGACGATGCGCAACACGCCGCTGATCCGTTCGGCAAGGCCCAGAGGTCCCGGCACGCGCAGCGCGCGCATTTCGAACCAGGCCGAGCCCATCGCGGAGGAGGCTTCGAATTCGATGTCGAAGGTGGTTTCTTTCGGCGCCGTGTTGTTCAGAACTTTTTCGAGTTGCTTGCGCCCGGCTTCGCCCATCCACTGGCGGAATGCTTCGCCGCGCTTGAGCCGGTTTACGTCCATGTGATCGGACAAGATATCGACGTCGCCATCCCAGGCGATGCGATCGTCGGCGACGGTCCAATCGAACACAGCTTCGCGCGCGCCCGCCATGGCAAGACGCAAGCGCTCCGCGTCGTGCGTCGCAGCCAAAGCAAGAATGCTGTCAACCGGCTTCTTCGGAAGCGCCTGACTTTGCAAGATCCACCA
Organism: Rhizomicrobium sp.; assembly: GCA_036509475.1. Classification (GTDB taxonomy): domain Bacteria; phylum Pseudomonadota; class Alphaproteobacteria; order Micropepsales; family Micropepsaceae; genus Rhizomicrobium. Next base: position 1,766 of record DATCFN010000145.1, read on the forward strand.
CCCTTGGCTCTTTTTGAGCCTTATGCTGGCATCTTGCGGCAGACGAATTAAAAAATGCGAAACTTGTCTGCATTCGCGCAAGCACGAATGAACGGCGTAAGCTTTGCGTTAAAGCCGGTTATGAGCACCGCGACAAAATTCGCGATCATTACCAGCGCTGGACCTTCCGTCTCGTGGCGCACGCATCCGCGCGTTGAAAAATCCAGCACGTCCAACGCATCTTATGGTGAACGCCGCGGTGACACTTCGCAGGCCATTCCGTTTCCGGCGGCGCGCAAGAATCCGCAGCTGTCTCCGAATGAAACAAGGTCTGACGATCCAAATTGGAACAGGCCGCGCCTGACCTCGACTTTTGCCGCACAGGTGCTCGGGCAATACCTGGCGCAAGATGGCGACGGCCCGCAATCAGCGCTGTCCGCCTATCGCGGCAAACCGCATATCAGGCCTGCGATCCTCTTCGACAAGAAGGCGTGATCGGCGCGCGAGCGCCAACGACAATCCCAACACGGACGCGGCGGAAAACAGCGCCAACGCCGTGCGTCCCACATCTCCGCCCGCCGCGCCCGCAGCAGCACCGCCCAGCAAACACAAAGCCGCGGCGATGGCGTGCAACGGCCCGCGTCTCTCCAAACGCCAGCGGCGCACGGACAATGCGAGTATGACGAAAGCGCTGGCGGCCAAAGGCGCAAGCGACAGCACATCGACGCCGCCGATCGCCGCCGCGATGCCGGCGAGCAATGCCGGCGTCAGCAGCATCGCGGCCACCCACGATTTGGGCGGATGTTCGAACGTCGCGAACAATGCCAGCGCCAGCAGCGCCGGCGCCAATGCGCTGACGACGAGCGTGACGCTCTGCGCGAAGGATGCGGTTGCCGTGCCCGGCAGAAAGATCGCGCTTTCATCGGCGATGGAAAGCGCCACATACAACACGGCGGCCAGCCGCAGATAGGAACGCGATGCCGGCCGCGCAGGACGCGAGGCCAGAACGCTCAACAGCGCGGCGAGCGCCAGCACGGCGCAAAACGCGGCATCGCCGGTCACGAGCGATGGCCTTCGCGCAACTGCGTTTTGATCTGCGCAAGCTCGGCTTCCACGCGCGCAAGACGCTGCGCCAGTTCGGCGAGCGTGGGTTGCGATTTTGGGATTGGCGTGGAAATTCCAGCGTGAAGCGCGATGTCTTCCGCCGATACGGCAAGAAGCGCGGCGAGGATGGTCACGTCTTTCGCGGACAGTTCGCGCTGGTCTTTCCAGATTTCCGCGATCTGCACGTCGCCAATGCCGAGCGCCCGCGCGATGTCGGCCTGCGACAGATGCGAAGCCGCCAGCTTTGCGTCGAACCATTCGCGATCGAAGAAAAGCGCCATGCGCGATAGTAGCCGGATTCGCGCCGCGCCGCGAAGACCTAGCGGGTAGCGGCGGTGTCCGGATGGTCGATCATCGCCGCGCCGACGATGCGGCCGTAACCGCCCTGCTGCACGATAACGGCAATCGAATCGTGCGTGTTGCCGGTCAGCTCCGCGCGCGGCAAATCCAGAGACACCGGCTGGCCTTTCCACATGCCGATGGCGCGGACATCGCGCACGACATTCCTGTAGGCCAGCGTGTGACCGCTGTTTTCGCCGCCGGTCACCGAGACGCTTGCCTGCGGCAGGATGCGGAAAAGCCAGATCGTCGCGTTGTTGTCGCCGTGTTCTGCGTCGGCACCCACGGCGACATGCACGACCTGGCGATTGGCGGAAAGCGACACGGCGATGTTCTGCTCGTCGGCCTGACGCGCGGCGATGGCGGCGCTCACCTGCGCATCCTTGCTGCCGACCACATCGTTGACGCCGTCGATCACCATTTGCGGCGTATAAACACCGCCGCGTCCCAGCGCCTGCGAATAGGCCTTCTGGCGGCGCGTATCGGCATCCGTCGCCAGCGTGTCCTTCCAGCCGAGCATGTCCCAATAGGTGATGGGCAGGCTTATCGCGATCACGTCCTTGCGCGCCGCAAGCTGGGACAGAAGCGCATCGGCGGGCGGACAGGAGTTGCAGCCCTGGCTGGTATAAAGCTCGACGACGACGGGACGCCTGGCGCCGCCCGCATCCGCGCCGGACAGAAAAAGGCATCCCGCCAAAGCAAGAAAAACGGCCGGCAAACGGAGGACGCGCGCGAAAGACATGGCCTGCACCATAGGGCGCGAGACTCCCCTTCTCCATTCACAGTGACTTGAGGCCCCGCGCGGCCATTTTGCCCGGAATTTCACAGCCGCAAAGGTGATTTTCCGGCAATCCGCAATTAATGAATCGCGGACGCCGGTTTTAACCCAAAGATGTTGCGCGAAATGCGCACAACCCTTACGCGACGAGAAGATTCCGCAGGACGTAAGGCAGAATGCCGCCATTCTCGAAATAGGCGATTTCGTCCGCCGTCATGATCATCAGCACCAGCGGCAATTCGCCGGTCTTGCCATCGGTATAGTGAATCGTGGCCGTGACCCGCATTTGCGGCGACAACTTGCCGGAAAGACCCGGAATGTCGATCGCCTCGCGGCCCGTCAGCCCGTAGTCGTTGCGGGTCTTGCCGGCCTCGAAACAGAACGGCGCGATGCCCATGCCGATCAGGTTCGAGCGATGGATGCGCTCGAAACTCTCGGTGATGACGGCTTTGACGCCTTGCAGCTTCGGCCCCTTCGCCGCCCAGTCGCGCGACGAACCGGTGCCGTATTCCTTGCCGCCGATGACGACGGCGGGAACACCGTCTTTCTTGTATTTCATCGCGGCATCGAAGATGGACATCTCTTCGCCCGACGGTTTGCCTTCCGAATAATAGATCGTGTTGCCGCCTTCCTTGCCGCCCATCATCTCATTGCGGATGCGGATATTGGCGAAGGTGCCGCGTTCCATGACTTCGTGATTGCCACGGCGCGAGCCGTAGGAATTGAAATCCTGAAAACGGATCTGGTGTTCTTCGAGGTAAACACCGGCGGGCGATGTCGCCTTGATCGAACCGGCCGGCGAAATGTGATCGGTGGTGATGGAGTCGCCGAACAGCGCCAGCGTGCGCGCGCCCGTGATGTCGCTGAGTGCGCCCGGCCTCAAGGACATGCCGTCGAAGTAAGGCGGGTTCTTCACATAGGTCGAACCGATGTCCCACTGATAGGTCTGGCCCTTGATGACCTTGACCTTCTTCCAGTTGGCATCGCCATCGAACACATTGGCGTAGCGTTTGCGGAACGCCGCGGGCGTCACCGCCTTGCGGATCGTCTCGGCGATTTCCTTGGGCGAGGGCCAGATGTCTTTGAGATAGACCGGCTGCTTCTTCGTGTCGTAGCCGATGGGATCGGTGGTCAGGTTGAAGTTCATCGAACCGGCGAGCGCATAGGCGACGACGAGCATCGGTGAGGCGAGATAGTTGGCGCGCACCTGCTGATGCACGCGGCCTTCAAAATTGCGATTGCCCGACAGCACGGCGGCGGCGACGAGATCGCCATCGGTAACGGCCTTGGCGACATTCTCCGGCAGCGGGCCGGAATTGCCGATACAGGTGGTGCAGCCATAGCCGACGAGTTCAAAGCCGAGCTTGTCGAGCGGCTTGTTGAGGCCAGACTTCGCCAGATAATCCGTGACGACCTGCGAACCCGGCGCCAGCGATGTCTTCACCCAGGGCTGCGTTTTCAATCCGCGCTTGACCGCGTTGCGCGCGAGCAGGCCCGCGCCGATCATCACATTGGGATTGGACGTGTTGGTGCAGCTTGTGATCGCCGCGATCACGACATCGCCGTGACCGATGGAATAGTCCGTGCCGTCTACCTTAACGCGGCGGGTGGCTTCGTCGCCCTTCTTGAACGTATCGGCGAGCGCTGTTGCGAATTCGGCGGCGGCATGGGCGAGCGATACGCGGTCCTGCGGACGGCGCGGTCCTGCAAGGCTCGGCTCCACCGTGTCCAGATCGAGCGACAGCGTGTCGGTGAACACGGGGTCGGGCGATTTTTTGGTGCGGAAAAGTCCTTGCGCCTTGGCATATTTCTCGACCAGCGCAACGCGCGCGGGCTTGCGTGACGTGGCTTTCAGATAGCGGATCGTTTCCGCATCAATCGGGAAGAAGCCGCAGGTCGCGCCATATTCCGGCGCCATGTTGGCGATGGTCGCGCGATCTTCCAGCGCCATTTCATCGAGGCCGGGGCCGCAGAACTCCACAAACTTTCCGACGACGCCTTTCTTGCGCAGCATCTGCGTGACGGTGAGCACCAGATCGGTCGCGGTAACACCCGCGCGCAATTTGCCGCTGACTTTGAATCCGATGACTTCGGGGATGAGCATGGAGATCGGCTGGCCCAGCATCGCCGCTTCCGCCTCGATACCGCCAACGCCCCAGCCCAGAACCGACAAACCATTCACCATCGTGGTGTGGCTGTCGGTGCCGACCAGCGTGTCGGGAAACGCATATTCGACGGTCTTTTTGCCTTCCTTGCGTTTGCGCGTCCAAACCGTCTGCGCCAGATATTCCAGATTGACCTGATGGCAGATGCCGGTGCCAGGCGGCACGACGCGGAAATTCGCGAAGGCCTGTTGGCCCCAGCGCAGGAACTGATAGCGCTCCATGTTGCGCTGATATTCGATCTCGACGTTCTTCTTGAACGAATCCTTGTGGCCGAAATTGTCCACCATCACCGAATGGTCGATGACGAGATCCACTTCGGCGAGCGGATTGATCTTCTCCGGATCGCCACCCAGCTTCTTCATCGCATCGCGCATCGCGGCCAGATCGACCACGGCGGGCACGCCCGTCAGGTCCTGCATCAGCACGCGCGCGGGGCGGAAGGCGATTTCGCGATCCGATTTGCGCGTCTTGGCCCAGGCGGCCACGGCCTTGATGTCCTGCGCTTTCACCGTCTTGCCGTCTTCCCAACGCAGCAGATTCTCCAGCAGAACACGCATCGAATAGGGCAATCGCGACAGGCCTTTGAGACCGGCCTTCTCGGCCGCCACCAGGCTGAAATACGCATAGGTCTTGCCGCCCGCCGAAAGCGTCCGGCGGGATTTGAAACTGTCGAGATTGATGGTCACGGGAAATTCCTCACGCGGGGATTGCGAAGGCGATATTTTGAGCGTGGTTTAGTCAGATTTGCCTCCCCTGCCAAGGAGAAAGCGGATGACCGGGACAATACGCGTGGAGCGTGACGGAGAGGTTACCGTCGTCACCATCGACCGGCCGGAGGTTCGCAACGCCGTCGATGGGCCGACCGCGAAGGCGCTGGCGGCGGCGTTTGCCGAGTTCGAACGCGACGACACCGCGCTGGTGGCTGTTTTGTGCGGCGCGGGCGGAATGTTCTGCGCCGGTGCCGACCTCAAAGGTGTGGCGGACGGACGCGGCAATCCGGTCACGCGAATCGACGCGGACAATTTCGATCCGCATGCGGGCGACGCGCCGATGGGGCCGACACGCATGAGATTGTCCAAGCCGGTGATTGCGGCGGTCAGCGGTTACGCGGTCGCGGGCGGATTGGAACTGGCGCTGTGGTGCGACCTGCGCGTGGCCGAGGATGACGCGACCTTCGGCGTGTTCTGCCGCCGCTGGGGTGTGCCGCTGATCGATGGCGGCACCGTGCGCTTGCCGCGGCTGATCGGCCAGTCGCGGGCGATGGACATGATCCTGACCGGCCGGCCCGTCGGCGCCATGGAAGCCTTCGCGATGGGTCTTGCCAATCGCGTGGTCCCCAAAGGCGAAGCGCTGAAAGCTGCGCTGGAACTTGCCTATGCGATTGCCCGCTTTCCGCAAACCTGCATGAAGGGCGACCGACAATCCGTGTACGAACAATGGGACCTGGTTTACGCGCACGCCATGGCCAACGAGTTGGCGCATGGCAGGCAGACGCTCAAGAGCGGCGAAACAAGGCAAGGTGCAAGCCGTTTTGCGGCGGGCCACGGACGCGGCGGGCGCTTTGACGATCTGTAAAGCCGTAACTCCTTAATATCGCCCTATTCGTTTTGCATGGTGCATGTGCCTGAGGGGGCACGCGCGGGATGTTCCGTGTGCATGCAGCATGTCGTACCAACGAGAACAACAGGCGCAATGGCCAAGTCCATCATTGCAATCGCGGCGCTGGCGGCCTTCGCGCTCTGCTGCACCATTGCACCCGCCGCGGCACAAGGGCTCGGCGAGCAGCTTCCCCTTGGCCATCTGGGCACCATCGAATCCGGCGCCTACACGGCCGGCGACAATCTGAAATTTTCGCTGGTCGGCTCGGGTGCCAACTTCCTGCTGCGCTTCGACGGCAACCCGGAAGTCTTCGTGCTTTATGTCGCGCGCGCATCGCTGGGCGGGCGCGTCCTCAAATATGATTCCGGCGAAACCGCGCTGCAGGTTGCAGGCTGGGGTGGCATGACACTCTACACGGATGCGCAGCCGAGCGGCCTGCCGGCGGTAAAGACCGGCGATGCGATCGCGCCGACGCCGCCCAATGTTTCACTCGCCGACATGCAGAACGCGGCCGGCGATGAGGCAGAACATCTGGCCTATATGCGCGGCCTTCGTCTCGGCTTCACGGCCGACTGGTCCGCGATTGCCGCCAATGCCGTCGCGCGCGCCTTTGCATTCGACACGCTGGAGAACGCGGTGCGCGGTCTGGACCGTTTCAGCATCACCGCGCCAGGCCGCGAAGCCCTGTCGCATCGCGTCGGCACGGTGATGATCGCGATCAGCGCCAAGCCGGCCATCACGCTGAAAGCCAAGACGCTGATCGTGACGTTCAATCCCGATCGCGGCTACGAAGGCCGAGCGTCTTCGCGGGCCATCGCGCGCGCGCTGGGCCAGGTTTTTCCGACGCATTAGTTTGCGGCGCCAGCTCGAACGTCTCGAACAGAAATCCCGGCGCCACGGTGCAGCCGACCAGCGTGTAATCCCCCAGTGAACGCGCCGATTGCCAGTGATGCGCCGGCACGACGATTTGCGGCTGTTGGCCTTTCGGCAATTCATTTCCCAGGATGAACCGCCGCGCCTTGGGGATCGCTTTTCCGATCTTCAGTTCCAGCGGCGCGCCGGCATACCAGTGCCAGACTTCCGCCGCGTCGATCCGGTGCCAGCGCGACGTCTCGCTCTTCTTCAGCAGGAAATAGATCGCCGTCGAACAGGCGCGGCCTTGCGACAATTGCGGATCGCGAAACGTCTCGCGGAAATAGCCGCCTTCGAGATGCGGCTTCAGTTTCAGCAACCGGATGATCTTGTCCGCTTCGCTCATCGCGCACCCGAAAAAGGATTGGCCGCGCCGCGTTCGACCAGCGCCCGCACCCCGGCGGCGATGGATCGTGCATCGTCCAGCGCATCGTGCTTCCGGCCTTCGAACGCAATACCGCAGGCCCCCGCAATATCGCAGGCATGCAGCCCGCTTGTGGAAATTCCATTTTCGCGCAACCAGATCGCGATGTTGGTATGCGGCGGTATCGGCGGCGCATCGCGGATGCCGTAAAGTTTCAGATTGTCCGCCAGCACGATATCGTCGCGCCCGAACGCGGCCATGCCATCATCGCCGACAAACGCAACGAAGCGTTCGTAAGCCTCGCGAAAGCCGACGCCCCGCGCGTTGACAGCGACGTTGGTGATGCCGGTGAGTTTCTGAAAATAATCGGACAGCACCGGGTTGCATCGCGGCTGCACGAGAATTTCAAACTCCGCGACGATGGCGAGCGTTCGCGCGTCCACCTTCACCGCGCCGATCTGCACCACCTCGCGAAACTCACCGGGGCGCAACCAGCGATTCGCCATGGAGCCTTCCCAGGCCGTGTATTCGGTGTCGAACAGGACGGGCATGGGACAAATCTGCAAAAAAGATGGGTCGCGGCCGGTCGAATCGGGAGCCGAAACGGCATTAAGACATTCTTAATGCTGGAAGCCGAGCCTACGAATCCAGCGGTTCCCTATCCCGAAAGACCTCACCATGGCCCTTACGCTCCGCGTCGATGCCGCCCCTGAAGTCGAGGTTTTCCCGGCCCGTTCCGAGCCGAAAGCCGAACCACGCAACGACATCGAAAAACTTGCGATGCTGCATGATGAAGCGCGCGAGACGGCGATCCTCGCCAATCTTCTGGGCCGCGCGCCTTATGCCGCAGCGGCGCTGATCGTTCTGGCCTTGGGCACGCTGGCTTTGAGCCTTGGCACCATGCCGATTGCCGAACCAGCGACATGGGCGGTCCTGATGCTGATCGGCGCGGGCGCCATTCTGCGCTCTTATATGCGCGCCATCGGTGAGCCGTTCGAACGCGCAACGTTGCGCGAATTCGCGGCCGACCTGAACGCGATCGCGCTTTATTGCGGCTTCGCCTGGGGCGCGGGCGCTTATCTGGCCATCGGCCCGCATATCGCGCCACTGGCCCTCGCCGCTTTTGCCGTCCTTCCCGCCATCGCCATCGCGGCCACGCTTCGCGCAAAAGAAATTGTGATCGGTTTCGTCGCGCCGGTCGCGGCCCTGACCGCCTTCGCCGCGGTGCTGCGGCCACTTCCGGGCGGTCCGCTGGGCGCGGCCTTTGTGCTTATTGCCTGCGGTGCCGTGGGCGCCGCAATTTTCTGGACAGCCCGCTTCTTCGAACCCGCGCCGACGGCGGCGAAACTGGCAGATTTCCAATTCTCCTAGGCCTTAATTTCGGCCTTTTGATCGGGTCATTCGCGGACTAAGTTTCGCCCGTGAAGCCGGGTGCTTAACCTTGTTGTCGTGCCCTTCTGCCAGGATGCCCGCCGGCTTCCACCATGGACCCTCATGACCCCCTCTAATGCAATGAAAAGCGCGGGCACCGATCCCGCCGATGCCGCGCATGCGGCGCTCCACGACGAAGCCGATGCGGCCCGCCATATCGTCGAAGCCAGAAAGTTCTTGAAGGACCCGGCGCAGGCCGCTTTCTTCGATGCGCTGTTCGCGGGCGCGCCGCCCGAAGACATCGCGCGCTACAAGCCGGAATCGCTGGCCGCCCTCGCGACACTCGCCTTCGACCGCTCGGCGATCCGCAAGCCGGGCGAAAGCCATATCGAGATCGCGTCATTCCCCGCGCAGAGCGAATCCGGCTCGCGCAACGAAAGCGTGCTCGTCGCCGTCAACGAGGACATGCCGTTCCTGTTCGACTCGCTGATCGCAGAACTGAGTGCGCAGGGCGCGCGCATACACGCGCTGTTTCATCCGATCATCAATTCAACACGCGACGATGCCGGCAAGCGTGCCGCCCATGGAACGCCTGTGCGCGAAAGCCTGATCGTGCTGGTGCTTGACGCGCTGATCGACGAGGAGCGCGCCACCACGCTGGTCGACGGCGCGCAGAATGTGTTCGCGCAAGTGCGTTATGCGGTGCGCGACTGGAAACAGATGCAGACGCATCTGAAGGAAGCCATCGCCGCGCTGAAGGCGCATCCGCCGCAGGACAACGAAGAAGAACTCGCCGAGGGCATCGCCTTCCTCGAATGGATGGGCGACAATCATTTCACGTTTCTCGGCGCGCGCGATTATTCCTACAACGATGCCGACGGCGGACGCCTCGATCCGATCGACCACAGCGGCCTTGGCGTTCTTGCCCATGTCGATGCGCGCGTCATCCGCCGCGGCGAAGACCGCACCACGCTCACGCCCGAAGTGCGCGCGTTCCTCAACCTGCCGACACCGCTCATCATCACCAAGTCGAACGAGCGCAGCCTCGTGCATCGCCGCGTCCACATGGACTATGTCGGTGTGAAGCTGTTTGGACGGGACGGCAAACTTGTCGGCGAACGCCGCTTTGTCGGGCTGTTCACCTCCGGCGCCTATAGCCGCCGCCCCAACGAAATCCCGCTGCTGCGTTTGAAAGTGCAGCATGTCAGCGAACGCGCCAACCTCATGCCCAACAGCCATGACGGCAAGGCGCTGGCGCATATTCTCGACAACTATCCGCGCGATGAACTGTTTCAGATCGGCGAAGACGAACTCTTCGCCACGGCGATGGGCATTCTGCGCCTGGGCGAGCGGCCCAAGGTGCGCGTGTTCCTGCGCTTCGACCGTTTCGACCGCTTCGTCTCCGCGCTCGTCTTCGTGCCGCGCGACCGTTACGACACCCATTCGCGCGAAAAGATTCACGCCATTCTCGCCAAGGCGCTGGACGGGCGCATGTCGGCGGCGACACCGACACTGGACGACTCCCTGCTGGCGCGCGTCCACTACATCGTCGGCCGCAACCAGGGCACCCGCCCGCATGTCGACGTCCATGCGCTGGAGTCCGAAATCCGCGGCGCCATCCGCACCTGGGACGACGGCTTCGTGACGGCCCTGATGCACCAGCATGGCGATGCCGAAGGCCAGCGCATGTTCCAGCGCCACGCCACGGGATTTCATCCGCGCTATCGCGATGCCTTCACACCAGACGATGCGGTGCGCGATCTGGCCGAACTGGAGGCTCTTGCCCGCTCCGGTTTCGAGCCTGCCATCCAGGCGCGCGCCTATCGCCGCCCGCGCGACGCGCACAACGCGCTGCGCCTGAAACTCTATGTGCTGGGCCCGGTGCTGCCGCTGTCGGCGTCACTGCCGGTGTTCGAAAATCTCGGCTTCCGTGTTATCGCCGAAGACTCCTATCCCATCGCGCTGGAGACCAGCGATGGCTGGAATGGCGACGCCGCCGTCCTCGATTTCCTGATGGAACGCGCCGACGACGGCCCCGCGGATCTCGCGGACATCAAAGCCCCGCTGGAAGAAGCCTTCCAGGCTGTTGTTTCCGGCACCGCCGAAAGCGATGGCTTCAACAAGCTGGTCGTGGCGGCGGGAATTTCCTGGCGCGATGTCACCATCCTGCGCACCTGCGCGAAGTTTCTGCGCCAGGCCGGTTTTCCGTTCAGCCAGGACTACATAGAGCAGGCGCTATTCCGCAACCCGGATATCGCCGAGCTGCTGATCGAATTGTTCGAAGCCTCGCACGATCCGAAGGCCAAGCCCGGCCGTGACGCTGGCAAGGATATTCATGCGCGCATCGAAACCGCGCTGAACGACGTTCCGAGCCTCGACGACGACCGCATCATCCGCCGCCTGCGCAATGTCATCGACTGCACCTTGCGCACCAATTTCTATCAGCCGGACAAAGACGGCAATCCGAAGCCTTACGTCGCCATCAAGCTGGACAGTCAGGGCCTGGACGAACTTCCCGCGCCGCGCCCACTGGTCGAAATCTTCGTCTATTCGCCGGAAGTCGAAGGCGATCATTTGCGCTTCGGCCGCATCGCGCGCGGCGGCATTCGCTGGTCGGATCGCCGCGAAGATTTCCGCACCGAAGTTCTGGGCCTCGTGAAAGCACAGCAAGTGAAGAACGCCGTCATCGTGCCAGTCGGCTCAAAGGGCGGATTTTATCCCAAGCAACTGCCGGTCAACGCCACGCGCGAAGACGTGCAGGCCGCCGGCATCAGCGCCTACAAGACCTTCATCAATGCGCTGCTCGACCTGACGGACAACATCCATCACGACGGTTCCATCGTGCATCCTGAGAATGTCGTGCGCCATGATGGCGACGATCCTTATCTCGTCGTGGCCGCCGACAAAGGCACCGCGACCTTCTCCGACATCGCCAACGGTATCGCCGAAGCGCATGGCTTCTGGCTTGGCGATGCATTTGCCAGCGGCGGCAGCCACGGCTACGACCATAAGAAGATGGGCATCACCGCCAAGGGCGCGTGGGAAGCCGTCAAACGCCACTTCCGCGAGATGAACCGCGACATCCAGACCGAACCTTTTACCGTCGTCGGCGTCGGCGACATGTCGGGCGACGTCTTCGGCAACGGCATGCTGTTGTCGAAAGAAACGAAACTGCTCGCGGCCTTCGATCACCGCCACATTTTCGTCGACCCCGATCCCGATCCGTCTTCGTCGTGGAAAGAGCGCGCGCGCATGTTCGATCTGCCGCGGTCGAGCTGGGCCGACTACAACAAGGACTTCATCTCCAAAGGCGGCGGCATCTATCCGCGCACGATGAAGGAAATTCCGCTATCGCCGGAAGTGCAGGCGCTGGCGGGGATCAAGGCGGAGCGCGCGACGCCGAACGAATTGATGAAGGCGCTGCTGAAGGCCGATGTTGACCTGCTGTGGTTCGGCGGCATCGGCACCTATATCAAGGCCGCCAATCAATCCAACGCCGATGTCGGCGATCGCGCCAATGATGCGATCCGCGTCAACGGCGCGGAGATCGGCGCCAAGGTCGTTGGCGAAGGCGCGAACCTCGGCGCCACGCAACTGGGCCGTATCGAATATGCCAACACAGGCGGGCGCATCGACACCGACGCCATCGACAATTCGGCGGGCGTGGACACGTCCGACCATGAAGTGAATCTGAAAATTCTTCTCAGCCCGCCCTTGCGGCGCGGCGAGCTGACCATGGACACGCGCGACACCTTGCTCACGTCGATGACCGACGATGTGGCGGCGCATGTTCTGGAAGACAATTACGATCAGACATTGGCGCTGTCGGTGGCGCAGATGCGTGCGCTCAAAGATCTCGACAGCCAGGCCCGCTTCATCCGCGATCTGGAGCGGCGCGGAAAGCTCGACCGCGCGGTGGAGTTCCTTCCCAGCGATGAAGAATTGCGCAAACGCGCAACGGACGGCAAAGGCCTGACACGGCCGGAACTCGCCGTGCTGCTGGCCTATGCCAAACTCGACCTCGACGCGGAGATCGCGGCCAGTGAATTGCCGGACGATCCCTATCTGGAAAGCCTGCTGGCCGGATACTTCCCGAAGGCCGCCGTCGAACGCTTTCCCGAAGCGGTGGATCAGCATCGCCTGCGCCGCAACATCATCTCCACCGTGCTCGCCAATCGCATCGTCAATCTTGCGGGCCCGGTCTTCGTGCACCGCATGAAGGAAGTTTCCAGCGCGCCTGCATGGCGCGTGGCGCGCGCCTTCGTCGTGGCGGAAGGCGCGTTCGGGCTGGATGCGCTGAAGGCCCGCATCGATGCACTGGACTACAAAGTGAAAGCGGATATCCAGACCGGCATGTATGGCGACATCGCCGAACTGTTGCGCCGCCTGGGCAACTGGTTTCTCATCAACGTGCCGGCCAATGCACCGCTCGGCGAAACCATCGCGCGCTATCGCGCCGGTGTTGAAGCCCTGCGCGGCACGTTCTCGTCTCTCGTTTCGTCTTACGAAGCGCAGGACACCGAAAACCGCATCACCGAAATCCAGAGGGCCGGCGCGCCGCTCGATGTGGCCGAGGACATCGCCGTGCTGCCGCTTCTGAGCGCGGCGCCGGAGATCGCGCAGCTTGCGCACAACCGCTCGCTCGATGTCGATCTGGTGGCGGGGGCCTACTTCGCCATCGGCGCGATTGTCGGCATCGACCGGTTGCGCGGCCTCGCTTCGCGCATCAGCGGCGGCGAGCATTGGGACCGTCTCGCCATCCGCCGCATCGTGGACGACCTGTTCGCAGGACAGCGCGCACTCACCGCGCAGGTGCTGCAGAGTTTCGAGAACGACAAGATCGACCGCACCCGCGCCGAAGGCTCGAACGCCGCCGACGCATGGGCGAAGGATCACGCCGACGCGCTGGCGCGCACCAAGTCGTTCCTCGACGAATTGGAGCGCACCGGCGAACTGTCGATCGCGAAACTCACGCTGGCGAACAGCCAGATCCACGAATTGTCGACGCATTGAGATGGAACCGCCGGCCGACCGCGCGCGCGTCGGCCATTATATGTTGGTGCGCACGGCAATCGAACCGGCCGATCTCTGCTTCGTCTTCGGCACACGAGACGGGCTGGATACGTATGCCGATATCGTTGCCACGCATTTCCACGCTGGTTACTTCCCTCGCATCGTGATTGCGGGCGGCGATACTGGCGGCGGCATCACCGAATCTGACGACATGAAGGCGCGCCTGGTTGCGCGGGGCGTCGAGGCAGGGGTGATTATCTGCGAACGGATTTCGACAAACACCGGCGAAAACGTGACGATGGCGATGCCGCTGATTGACCGTGAAATCGGACTTGAAAATATCAAATCGCTCATCGCCGTCGGAAAAATCTCCGCATCGCGACGATTTCTGATGACGCTCAAGCGCCATTGGCCCGAACCCAAACGGATGCTGCTACCGGTAAACTATTTCACAGCAGATGCCGATTGTTGGTGGGAAGATGAAGCATTCCGTGTGCGGGTGATGCGAGAGTGGAACAAAATTCCCGGCTACATCGAGCGGGGCTTTCTCACAGAACTGGACGAGAGTGACGGGCTGATCGCGTATTAACGCGTGCGACTTATCCCGACATCGTCATTGCCCGGCTTGTCCGGGCAACCCATTTTCTTTTTTAGTCGACCGTGAAGAACTCGGTTTTCAAGCAGTTGTGAACTGAAGGCCGGCGCTGAAGACGTTCAGCATTTTGAACAACAAAAATCTCAGCCATCTGATGAGGAGGCGGAAGTTGTAACCGGCAGCGGCGAGGACGGCGTT